>CACXEH010000047.1 GCA_902766625.1 uncultured Bacteroidales bacterium
CAGAAAGAGGTGATAATGTCTGCATAATCAGACAATCACTACCGTACACTGACAGAATTAATGTAAGGGCTTGAAGATTCTGTCTAAAGGAAACTGGAAATTTTCTTGTATGGAATAGGAAATAAAAGGAACGGTTCCCAGCACTTTGTCGACAGGCAGGAAGCCAAACAGGCGGGGGTCAGTTTTGCACCTTCGGGATGGAGCGCTCGCCGTGGATGTCTTTGACGATAAACTCCTTGGAGGACAGTTTCATGATTTGGACAGTATCCCCACGCTCCAAATCGGGTCCTTGCAGAATAAGGCGGCCGTTAAGGATTTTATAGTCTTTGACGAAAGTGTTGAGCTGACTGAGATTGATGGCACTTACCAAAGACTGCTTGTCATTGGAGATAATCATACAGAAGCGGTCGTCGAGTATCAAGTCGCCGTATATCACGCCATCGACGCCGGCTTCGGAGCTACGATCAACGTATAAGGTGTCGCCGTTGTCGCATATCAGGCAAAACGTACTCATGCCGCAGTCGCCAGCCTTGCCGTAGAGCGTGCTGTCCTTGGCCTGAATGATTACCGTCGGTGAATCCGCCTCAATCTTTGTGTCAGCCTTGCCGCTACGGGCAGGCTTGTCAACGCACGAAGTCAGAAAGAAAAAAGCAAATATGACTGACGGTATAAAGAACTTCCGATCCATAGTAAAATGTGTTCTATTCTAAAAACTGGTGCGAAGATAAGCATTTCTGGGGTAACAAAACATGTATCATTAAGAAATTCAGAGAAAAAAGTGACAAATAAAATAATTTTTGTAATTTTGCACCCGCGCAAGCAAAAACAACATAAAGTCTAACTTATCAATTAACTAATTTAATTAACTTATTAATGAACGATTTAAAGAACATCACTCCTCAGGAAGACTTTGACTGGGAAGCCTATGAAGGTTCATCCCTTGCTTCTGAAGAGAAAGCGCAGATCGAAAAAGCCTACGGTGAGTCTTTTAACCAAGTTGCAGAACACGAGGTTGTAAAAGGTACCGTGATTGCTATCAACAAACGCGAAGTGCTCGTTGATATAGGCTACAAATCAGACGGCGTTATCAGCGCCAACGAATTCCGCTACAATCCCGAGTTGAAAGTCGGTGACGAAGTAGAGGTTTACATTGAGAAAGAAGAAGATAAAAAAGGCCAGCTCCTCTTGTCCCACAAGAAGGCCCGCGCAAAAGAAGGTTGGGACAAAGTCAACAATGCTCTTGAGACCAAAGAGACTGTCAAAGGTTTCGTTAAGGCTCGTACGAAGGGCGGTATGATTGTTGACGTATTTGGTATCGAGGCATTCTTGCCCGGTTCACAAATTGACGTTAAGCCTATCCGCGACTACGACATCTTCGTTGGTAAGACAATGGAATTCCAAGTTGTCAAAATCAACCAGGAGTACAAAAACGTTGTCGTATCTCACAAAGCTCTTATTGAAGCAGAGATTGAGGCTCAGAAGAAGGAAATCATCAGCAAGCTTGAGAAAGGTCAGATTCTTGAGGGCGTCATTAAGAATATCACTTCTTACGGCGTATTCATTGACCTCGGCGGCGTAGACGGATTGATTCATATCACAGACCTTTCTTGGGGCCGCGTGAACGATCCGCACGAGATTGTACAGGTTGATCAGAAAATAAAGGTCGTAATCTTAGATTTCGACGACGAGAAGAAACGTATACAATTAGGTTTGAAACAACTCACTCCGCACCCATGGGATGCTCTTGATGCAGACCTCAAGGTCGGCGACAAGGTTCATGGCAAGGTCGTAGTGATGACTGATTACGGTGCATTTGTAGAGATTGCTCCGGGTGTTGAAGGCCTGATTCACGTATCAGAAATGAGCTGGAGTTCTCACCTCAGAAGCGCACAGGACTTCATGAAAGTCGGTGACGAGGTAGACGCTGTTATCCTGACATTGGACCGCGAGCAGCGCAAAATGTCTCTCGGTATCAAGCAACTCACAGAAGACCCATGGCAGAATATTGAAGAGAACTATCCTATTGGCAGCAAGCACACTGCCAAAGTTCGCAACTTCACCAACTTCGGTGTATTTGTTGAACTCAAGGAGGGTGTTGACGGCTTGATTCATATCTCTGATCTCAGTTGGACAAAGAAAATCAAACATCCGTCAGAGGTTACCCAGGTGGGTGCTGACATAGAGGTCGTAGTTCTTGAGATAGATAAAGAGAACCGTCGTCTCAGCTTAGGTCACAAACAGATTGAGGAGAATCCTTGGGATGTATTTGAGACTGTATTTACTGTAGGTTCAATACATGATGGTACAATCGTTGAAGAGCATGACAACGGAGATGTCATCCAGTTGGAATATGGTATTGACGGTTTCGCTACGCCTAAGCACTTAATCAAGAAAGACAAGACTAAGGCTCAGTTGAATGAGAAACTGCCTTTCAAAGTGCTTGAGTTCAATAAGGTAACCCGTCGCATTATCCTCTCTCACAGTCGCACATTCGAAGATGAGGAGCGTGCAGAGCGTAAGGCACAGGCACCTAAGAAGCAAAAAGAAATTCCAGAGATTCAGAACCAGGCTGCATCAACAACTCTCGGAGACATTGATGCTTTGGCAAACCTGAAAGCTCAGATGGAAGGCGAGAAAGAAGATAAGTAAAAATCCTTTTACACACATAGACGGGGGAAGTTCATTTCCGTGAGCTTTCCCCGTTTTATATAACATTACGCATGGAGAAATTCGAAATCACCATCTTAGGTTGTGGATGTGCTGTGCCGACAGTCTTGCATAACCCGGCGTCTCAAATTGTCAATATCAGAGAGAAACTTGCAATGATTGACTGTGGTGAAGGCACGCAGATGCAGATGCGGCTCAATAAAGTAGGATTCCAGAAATTGCGCAACATATTTATCTCGCATCTGCATGGAGACCATTGCTTCGGACTGATTGGGATAATCTCATCCATGGGGCTTCTGGGACGCGTAACTCCACTTCATATATATGGACCCCAAAACCTCGGAGAACTTTTGAAAATGCAACTTCGTCTATTCTGCGAAGGAATGGAATATACGGTAGAATTTCATCCGGTGCCGACAACTGAATACCAACTAATCTACGAAGACCGTTCCATGGAAGTGTATACGTTGCCACTAAAACACAGAATACCCTGTTGCGGCTATCTCTTCAAGGAGAAACCGACCTTGCCACATATCCGCCGGGAAATGATAGACTTTTACAACATACCGAATGTGTATATAAACAATATCAAAAACGGCGCTGACTGGGTAATGGATGACGGAACGGTGATTAGCAACGACAGGCTCACAACACCGCCCAGTCCGACACGTAGTTACGCATATTGCTCTGATACGGCATTCAAGCCTGACCTTCAACAATATTTAGATGGCGTGGATTTGCTTTACCATGAAGCTACTTTCGGCAAAGAACGTGAGGAAAGAGCCAAGATTACCTATCATTCCACCGCAGAACAGGCGGCGATAATGGCTCAAAGCTGTCACGCCAAACAACTGCTGATAGGACATTATTCCGCTCACTATACAGACGTGGCTCCGCTTCTTGAAGAGGCTAAGGCAATCTTCCCAAATACTATTGCCGCGCATGAGGGCATGAAAATAAAACTTTAAAAAAGTGCAATAAAATTTGGCTAATTGAAATTTTGCTTATATCTTTGCATGGAAGATTATAGGATAATGACTTTCAAGAGTACCATATTAACATGTTTGTTTGCCGTTGCAATGGTTACACCTGTAATGGCAGAAAGTGTATGGGCACCATCTGAGATGGCATTGGAGCAGTATAAACCTGAGACAAAATGCTACGTGAATGGCTCGAATGTCCGTATTCAGAATGGCAATGGACAAATCCTTGAAGTTTATAATGTGACAGGAGTCCGTATCCTTACATTCCGCATAGACACTGACGACAAGACGGTGAACGTTAGCCTGCCGAAAGGTATTTATATTATAAAAGTAGGTAGTTTCGTGCGTAAAATTTCACTGCGTTAATCCTTGCGTGTGCACAATAACTTTTATTTAATGGTTTGTTTGAGTAAAAGGATTCTTGGAATTCTTTTATTTTTTTTATTGTTACTCGTGTCTGGTTGCGACAGCAACGGCACGGGAGAATATCCATTTAAAAATATCTCGTTTGAGGACATAAGCAATTTGCAAGACGAGGCATATACATATAGTGTAAGGAATATCACTTTTTTTATAGACTCTTTACGGCTTAGCCAACATGACTCTGACTATATAGACAATGCTTGCAACAAATATTACGCAGAGCGTCAACCTTATCTTTGGGTCACCAGGTACGGCGCCAGATTGTCATGTGATACTGTTCTGGCATGGCTGAAAGGAATTGACACAACCGGAGTCAAAGCATCACGGCTGTATGTTAAAGAAATTGAACGGCAGCTTACCCGGTTGCGTCAGCGCAATTTTGACGATGCACATACCATCAGTGAGGCATGTGCGACATTGGAGTATTATCTCACAAAGGCTTATTTGCGCTATAGCAGTGGGCAGCGATTTGGATTTGTCAATCCTCACAAGGTGCTCAACAGGATTGACCATTTGGAGGAAAACGATATCAAGTCGCCATATAAACTGCTTTATGACGTTCCGACCGAGACTCCCAATAAACAGTTTGTGGCAGATGCCATTAATCATATTGAGACAGGCAACACCGACGCCTTTCTGAAAAGTGTACAACCTGAGAACGAAATCTATTACCTTTTGTCTAAGAAACTTAACACTCCTGGCAACACACCCGAACAGGCGCGTATCCTTGCTATAAATATAGAGCGTGCCCGTTGGCGTATGCCTGTACAGGAAAAAAATGATGTCAAAATTCTTGTCAATATTCCTGCGCAGCGGCTCTATGCCTATGACCTCCGGGGAGATTCGTCGTGTGAAATGAAAATATGTTTCGGCAGCAGGAAACATAAGACACCGCTGTTGACAAGCAAGCTGAGTCATATCGAGTTAAATCCCTATTGGATAATTCCGCAGAATATTGTCAAGAAAGAAATTGCACCCTATCATACTTACGATACTGCTTACTTCAACCGTAACAGGTATAAGATAATAGACAAGTCCACAGGTGAGTTCCTCTCGCCGCTTGATGTGGACGAAGGTATGTTGCTTTCCGGTAAATACAGAATCCGTCAAGATAAAGGCGAGGACAACTCTTTGGGAAGAATGATTTTCAGATTCCCAAACAATTTCTCTATCTATATGCATGACACGAACAATAAAGCCGCTTTCTTCCGCAGCTACCGTGGTGCGAGTCATGGTTGCATCAGACTGGAGAAACCCTTTGCCCTTGCGCGTTTCCTGATGGGTGGGAAAAGTGAGGCATATATCAACAGAATACAGCAATCCATCACATATACCGAGGAAGAATTACAGGAAAATACAAGTTTTACGCCTTTGAAAACCTGTTTCTTTGACAAAAACATAAGAGTGTATATACAATATTATACATGTTACCCGCATGCAGGAGAAGTGGACTTTTATCCAGATTTCTATGGATATGACAAGGTTGTAGGCAATGTGCTATTTAAATCCAATTAACCCATAGCGCATCTTGCCCGGTGAGAATCCGGGTCAGTTCTTTTCTTCTAAATCATTTATATATAGGGAAATTTTTATAATTTTGCAACACGATTGTACACAGTTTGCATATGTCCATAATATATCATTCAAGCGATAAAATGTACGATGTCATACAAGAAGACGATCGTATATTGCAAATTATGAGTCGTATGGGGCTTCCCTTAGGTTTCGGGGAAAAGACCGTGGGGGAGGTGTGTAGGGAGAACAATGTTGACGCTGTCACATTCCTTGCTTTGGCCAACTATACAATAGGCGGCAAAAATGTTGCGGGATATTACATCGACAAAGTTTCCGTGGCATCTTTGATGGACTATCTCATACGTTGCCACCATTACTTTCGTGATTTTCTCCTTCCTTATGTGCGTCGCTTGCTTATTGAGGCCGTCAATTACTCTGAGACCAATAAAGTGGCATTCCTTATTATAAAATTCTATGATGAGTATGTCAATGCGATAGAACATCACACAAAGATAGAGAATACAAAGATTTTCCCTGGTGTGAGACAGCTTCTCAATGGTTATGTCAATCCGGATTTTCATATCTCAAACTTCGTCAAGAGTCATGAGGGAATGGATCAAAAATTGACAGAACTGCGCAATATCGTTATCAAGTATTATACATCGCCCAATCCCAATCATCAGGAACATATATATACTGCTCTGGAGCAAATCATCCGTTTGGGTGCTACGATGAAAGCACATTGTGAACTTGAAGATTGTCTCTTTGTGCCGGCCGTCCAGTTGCTTGAAGAAAAGACTCCTGTCGGCAAGATGTCTTTTCCCAAAAAGAAAAATCTTGAAATGGAAGAGTTGTCAGAACGCGAGAAAGAACTGCTTAGCTATGTAGTCCAAGGGCTGACAAACAAAGAGATTGCCACAAAACTTTTTATTTCAATCAACACGGTCATTACACACCGCAAGAACATTAGTCGCAAGCTGAATATCCATTCAGTTGCAGGGCTCACAATATATGCTATTGTAAACGATATTGTCAGTTTGGATAATATTAAGAATTCCATGTTTGATTAAATGCTAAAAAATATATGAAAAGAATAACTTGCTTTATACCTTTCCAGAATATCACTCAGGCAAATGTTACAGTCAATAACTTAAAGAAGGAAAGTCAGGTAGCGGATATATATCTGCTTAAGACGCCTGAGTCTTCCTGCGAGTCAATTGAAGGATGCAAAATCATTGAGACACCATCGCTCAAGTGTACAGACTGCATCAAAAAGATAGCTGAGGCGGCCGATACGGATTATTCTCTGATTTATACAAAATATTCAGAGTTGAGTTTCGTCTTGTATGCTGTCGATAGGATGCTTACCATTGCAGATGACACAAATGCCGCTATGGTTTATGCAGACTATTTCAACAAGGCTGACAACACAAGCAAAGAAATGCCGTTGATTGATTACCAAATGGGCTCTTTGCGCGATGATTTTGATTTTGGTTCAGTGTTGCTCTATAGGACTGACAGCTTGAAAAACGCCGCTGCAAGGATGGATGTGGACTATAATTACGGCGCATTGTACGACTTGCGCCTGAAAGTATCCCAAAACGGTAAGTTGGAGCATATCAACGAATATCTCTATTATGAAATTGAGACCGACAACAGAAAGTCGGGTGAGAAAATCTTTGACTACGTTGACCCTAAGAACAGGGCAGTGCAGATAGAGATGGAGCAAATATGCACCAGGCATCTCAAGGATATCAACGGATATCTCTCCCCGACATTTAAGCATATCACGTTTGCTGATGATAATTTTGAGTATGAGGCATCAGTCATCATTCCGTGCAAGAACCGTGTGAAAACCATTGGCGACGCGATTGCTTCGGCGCTCAATCAGAAGACAACTTTCAAGTACAATGTGATTGTCGTAGA
Source organism: uncultured Bacteroidales bacterium (assembly GCA_902766625.1). GTDB lineage: Bacteria > Bacteroidota > Bacteroidia > Bacteroidales > Bacteroidaceae > UBA6382. The sequence continues at coordinate 7,515 of CACXEH010000047.1, forward strand.
TGATAATTCCACAGATGGCACCGTTGATGTTATCAAGAAATACACCGATAATCCTAAACTTGTTTACGTAGCCCAGGATAAGACCTATCATGCTATTGGTGGCAACTGGAACGTGGCTATCCATCATCCTCAATGTGGTAAGTTCGCGCTTCAGTTGGATTCTGATGATGTATATGCCGATGAAAATACAGTGCAGAAATTCGTTGATGCGTTTTATACTCAAAACTGTGCCATGGTAGTAGGTACCTACCGTATGACTAATTTTCAGATGGAGACCATTCCTCCCGGTATTATCGATCATAAGGAATGGACGCCTGAGAATGGTCGCAACAATGCATTAAGGGTTAATGGCCTGGGAGCGCCGCGTGGTTTCTATGTCCCGATGCTTCGTACGATAAACTTCCCGACGACAAAATATGGCGAGGACTATGCCGTAGGCCTTCGCATAAGCCGTGAATATCAGATTGGCCGTATATACGAACCAATATATAATTGCCGCCGGTGGGAAGACAACTCAGACGCAGATTGTGACATCGTTAAGATGAATTCCAACAATTTGTATAAAGACCGCATACGCACGTGGGAGCTTACAGCCCGTATCCAATTAAACAAACGGTAATTATAGACTCGTTCGTACTTGCTTCTTTACTATTTTATCATGCGACACCCGTGAATCCTTGATTTCGTCGCGGGTATTGCAGGTATAAAGTATTGTTTTAGCCCGACAACTTTTTGGTTCCATAGGCTGGAATGTATGTTCCAGCCTATGGAACTTATGTTCGCGCCAATGGAACTTACATTCCAGCCTTTGGAACGGAATACTTATCGGCAATAGCAGCCGAAACGGAATGCTGGTGGCAAGAAAATTTCGGCCGGCAGCTGCAAAATATGAACTGTCAACGTGTTTGTGCTATCCTAAAATTCTCTATCTAAGTTTGCAGAGAAGGTCAATGGTGCATGACCTTAGTTCAACTGACAGGTAGAATATGCTTAATTCCATATTCTCAGGTTGCATTGCGACTCTATGCGTTCCTCCATATCGTCGGGGAGATTACAGAAAAAATCCAGTCCTGTGATGCGTTCTATCTCGTCAACGGTGCGTTTGGCAAAATCCATCGTTTGCCTGTCATTGGTGTTGGTATAGTAGAATCCGATGGCCTTTTCTTTCCCCTGCCTGAGCGACAGGATTACCTTGAAGAAAGCATCAGGAATGCGTATTTTTATATTTCTTCCAAGGCTTCTTTCCGGTGTGTCGTCATAAAATATGGGTCCGCAACAGATGTATACAGTACCTTCTCTCTGTGCCCATCGTCTTGTTGCACTCTCGACATGTTCCCACCATGTCTGATTCAGTTCTTTAATCTGTGGGCAGATGTTGGTCATATAGAAACAGTCAGACTGTGCTTGTCTGTCGTATCTCATGTCGCCAGAAGGGCACATGTGGCCGCGGTCGTAAACGGGATTGTTATAATCGTATTTCTCAATGCGGTCTCTGGCTGGAATATTCTCATCACCTCGGAAATCATTGTGACGCGGAACTCTTTTTGTCAGTTTCTCTCTCGTCAGTGACCATGCCACCCATTTGGGGTTATGGTAACTTATGTCATAGCATAGGGCATAGCCAGTGTGGGCGATGAGCATATCTCCGGATGAAATCGCCGGTATTTCTATGGCTTGGGTATCAACCTTTGTGGCGGCAGTTATGGAAGTGTGGCGTGAAGTTTTTCCCTCTTCTTGCGATTCGGTATTGTCTTTATGAAACAGTTTGCATGAACCTGCAAGAATCAGGAAAGCGGTAAGAAAGAAGGGACAGATAATTTTCATTGATTTGTACTGAGTATGATAGGCTTGGATGCTGTTATATATGGAGTCAGCAACCTGTGCCGTCAATGGAACAGGAGACTCCGTCTGTCTGGGGTCTGGGTTGGAGTCCTACGTCTTTTGAATAAAGCGTGACAGTGCCGTCTTCCAGCACATAGCATGGAATACCCAGGTCATCTGCTGCTTTAGCTTCATCAAAGGCAGGATTCGTGTCACGGAGTTTAAGAAATTGTTTCAGATTCCTGACATGCTTGCCGATGTCAATGACCTCAAAGTCAGGATTACCTTCAACCTGTTTCTCCACATACTCGCAGTCCGGGCAGGTCTGCATGACATACATCTTTATCATAATACGTTAAGTGATTTCAAAATTAATAATACCCTTTAACTCAGTGTGCTTGATTCTGGGTGTTTGGGGTAGTGTGACAGTCTCTCTATTATTTCGTCAAGAGCAGGAATAATCTTGTTAAACACCTCTGCGGTCAGTCCGGTGTCCAGTAGCAGTTGGGACATACATCCTGGAATCTTGGCGGCATCCTGTTCTAAGGCTTTGCCGTGCTCGGTCAGTGTGACAATTGTCTGGCGTGCGTCCTTGATTCCTTTCCGACGTGTGACAATCTTCATTGCCTCCATTCGTTTGATGAGAGGCGTGACCGTGTTTGTCTCAAGCGAAAGACGGTGAGCAATGTCATTTACCGGCATGTGATCCTGCTCCCACAGTACCATCAGAACTAAATACTGGGTATAGGTGATGCCAAGTCGTGAGAGCCACGGCTGGTAACTCTGTATAATCAAGCGTGCTGCCGTGTAGAGACGGAAGCACACTTGATTATCAAGTTTCAAGTCTTCTATTGCCATTTTTAAGATATGCTTTTGTTGCGCCTTCTCCAAGGCCTAAGCCTTATTGAATTTTGTCTTTGGCTGTTTACAACGTGGGCAGCGCCAGTCATCGGGCAGTTCTTCAAAAGCAACACCGTCGTGCTCGGCAGGGTCATAGACATAGCCGCAGACGGAACATACATATTTGCCGGTGGCCTGTTGCTGAGAGAAATCCACTTCTGCAAGGATTGTCGGCACAGGATTGTCAAGGTCCATGATACGCTTTGCCTCCAGGTTTTCATACCCTTGCGGGCTATGCGTTGATAGATATACTGTAGGGTTGCTGCGGACAAATTCGCGTACTCTGTTCAGAGTCTCGCGAGCGGCAGGTAGGTCATCATAAACAACAGATAGCTTGTTTTCATAAAGAGCTTCATCTACATAGGTGATGTCACCGTGAATCATGTAGAATAGTCCGTCCAACTCTGCGACTACGATGCTGTTGCCCTTAGTGTGTCCTTTGGCTTTGATGTAATAAATGCCGTCGCTGATTTTCTGACTTTCTGGGAAATTGTGGTATGCGCCGTCTGTGAAGTGTACAGGTACAATATTCTCAATACCTTGTAATTCCTGTGCGTCAGTTTCATCTGCGTTGACATAAATCTTTGCGTTGGAAAAACTTTTCAATTCGCCTGAGTGGTCGGCATGGCGGTGGGTCAGGAGAATCTTTGTCACTTGTTCAGGTTTATAGCCCAAAGCCGTGAAAGCCTCCATGTAGGTGCATATGTCCTTGCCTGTGTAGGCCAGCGAGGTCTCGTCAGGCGTTTCCTCAGGTGTGCCGGCAGGGATGCCGGTATCAACCAGAATCACATCGTTACCTGTGTCAATCAGATAGTTTTGCAGGCTTCCGCGATAGCGGATATTCTTGTCAAATTTATCCATACCCTCCTCACCGCCAAAGGCAAAAGGCTGGCTGTAGAATCCTTTTTCTCTGAATTTTACTGCTTTGATTTCCATTGTCATGTCTTATTTTGCTGGTTCCCATTTGCAACGGATTGGAGAAACAATAGCTCCTTCCTTCTTCAGTTCGGCAAAAGCTTTGTCCACTTCTTTTCTGTCAATACCTGTAATCTCTGCAATCTTGCCTGCGCTGACAGGTGCTCCAAATTCACGCATGGCTTGTAATACTGTCTCTTTCATGATAATTTTGTCTTGTGTTTATAAAGTTTTTTGAAATCAATTTATCCTATCACGACATCCAGAACCATCATCAGTACAAAACCTATGGCAAATCCGATTGTACTGAGATTTGAGTGCTGGCCACTGGAGGCTTCTGGTATCAGCTCTTCTACGACGACATAAAACATCGCTCCTGCGGCAAAGGCGAGCATGATTAAGAACAATGCCGGCTGTGTTTCCCTGAAAGATGAGCCGTGGGTATTATTTCTTCTTGTTGAGGTAAGAGATGATTTGGTTGGCGATGGCTTCCATGCCTTCAATGTTGGGATGACCTGCCTGTTTCCCTATTTTCTCCAACTGGATGAGGTCGATGTCATAATGCTTGCAAGCTTCTTGCAGACCAGTGTAAAATGTAGCTTTCAGTTCAGTGTTGGAAAGGAATATTATTTTGGTGCCTGGATTCCATTTCTTCAGGTAGTCAAACATGTAGCATACTGCAGGGAAAGTCTGGTACAGGTCGTCTGACGTCCAGTTTTCATATTTGGGCTTTCCCAGAGGAACGTTTGCCCAGCTGTCGTTTGTTCCGCCGAAGATGAATATTACTTGCGGCTTCGCTTGTAGAACTCTGTCTTGTCCCATGTCTTTTTTCATGCGGGTAATAAAAGAACTCTTTGTCGCATCTGTGCCGTTGTATCCGGTGTTGCATATTGTTGAACCGCTGTAACTGCTGTTTGTCAGCAGGGTGCAGTGGGTTTTGTCGCAGAGCTTCCACCACCATGTATTCTCCACTTTGTGTACGTCTGTCTTTGTTGAGGCGGAATTGTACCACACGGCATAACCGCTTGGAATCCATCCTATAAATGTGGAGTATGAGTCTCCGAGTATGGAAATGCTTTTGCCGTCAAGAAAGGGGCACTGTGAGGTTTCGTTCATGTTGCTCCGTGCCATGCCTGCCATAATGTATGTCATGGCAAAAACCAGAAATATCAGTCTTTTCATATTGCTTTGCTTTAATTCTCCGCAAATATACAAATTTTGTGTCGTTACACAATAATAACCGAGAATACTCAGCGGAAAAAGGTTGCTGTTAGCATGAAAAATATTATCTTTGTTTCCGCAAAAAGGGAATGTAATATATAAAAATATAAGTTGTATGAAAAAATTATTAGTTTTACTGCTGTTGCTGACAGTTGTTGGTGCTGTCAATGCGCAGACTCCCAAAAATGTAAAGTACAAATTTACTGAGGCAAACGATTTAACCATGATTGGCCGTCTCTTTAACAACAACCCTAATCCGTATCATCGTGTGGACACTGTAAAATACAAAGGTTTCACTCCGAAGGAGAACCTGCAGGTCAGAGAGTCCAGTGGTATGGCTTGCGTGTTCAAGACCAACTCTACGACTGTTTCCGTAAAGACGGTGTATGGTTATCCTGAGTATCCCACAAATACCAACGGACAGGCTGCACGCGGCTATGACCTTTATATTAAAAAAGACGGCAAGTGGCTGTTTGCTGCTTCCGGTGTGGTCTCTGCCCAGAGCCGTGATGACAAGAAGAGGCTTGAAGCCAACTGTGTTCTCATTTCTGACATGGACAAGAGCGAAAAAGAATGTCTGTTGTATTTCCCACTTTACAGTGAGGTGAATTCCGTTAAGATAGGTGTGGAAGAGGGTGCCAGCATAAAGGCCATTCCAAGTCCTTTCCGTCATCGTGTAGCTATCTTCGGTTCCAGTTATACCCATGGTTCAAGTACATCGCGTTGCGGTATGGCGTATCCGGCACAGTTCACCCGTAGCACAGGTATCCAGTTGTTAAGTTTGGGATGCAGCGGAAACTGTAAACTGCAGCCTTATTTCTGCGATGTTCTCTGTGACGTAGACGCTGAAGCATTCATCTTTGACTCATTCTCTAATCCGCATGCCGAAATGATTAAGGAGCGCCTGTTCCCGTTTATCGAGAAATTGCAGAAGGCTCATCCTGGCAAACCTCTCATCTTCCAGCAGACCATCCGTCGTGAGAGCCGTAACTTCAGTCTCAGCCGTGAGAAATATGAGCAGGACAAACAGGATATGGCGGAAAAAATGATGTATGAGGCAGTGAAAAAATATAAAGATGTATATTTCATCCGTCCTAATGCTACCGGCCTTACCAACGAGCAGTCTGTCGACGGTGTTCATCCTGACAACTACGGCTACACACTTTGGGAGAAGAGCGTAGAAAACGACATCGTGCAAATCTTAAGAAAATACGGAATACAATAGTCTGACGTGATTTCTTTTCAGGATGTTGATTTGACAGACATTCTATATAGATTATTAAGAAATCTCCGTTCTCCTGTCAAGGGAACGGAGATTTTTCTTGCGTGTCCATAAGTTTTCGCGCAGTCCTGTTCAAAGTGCCTCTGAAGCACAGTTCCACCTGTCACGATAAATGAAATCTGTTATCGTGCATACATAAAAGAAAATGATGTTAAGGTATTTTTTTTGTATTTGTTTTACTTTTTTGAGATAAAATGTTTATTTTTGCAAATCCGTCTTTGAAAGTACGGGGAAAAGTATTGACAATAAAAATAAAAACATAATGAAAAAAACGTTATTATTGGCATGTGTTGCAGCTCTTTCAATGTTAGGCTCATGCAACAAAGAAGCGCAGGAAAACCTGACGAAATCAGGACTTGATCCCAAAAACTTTGAGGCAGTAGTAGGAGAAGACTCCACGGCTCTGTATGTTTTGACAAACAAAAACGGCATGGAAGTGTGCGTGACAAACTTTGGCGCGCGCATCGTTTCTATTATGACACCAGACATCAATGGGAAACTTCAGGATGTTGTGCTTGGTTTTGACAGCATTAACCAATATATCAATATACCGACCGACTTCGGTGCTACTATCGGTCGTTATGCCAACCGCATTAATAAAGGGCAGATAACTGTTGACGGCAACCTCATTCAATTGCCGACAAACAACTATGGCCACTGTCTGCACGGCGGGCCTAAAGGATGGCAGAATCGCGTGTTTAAAGCCAACCAAACCAGTGAGTCAACTATTATCCTGACTCTACAGTCGCCGGATGGTGACATGAATTTTCCGGGCAATGTTAATGTCAGCGTTAAATATGAATTGACAGATGACAATGCCATAGATATCCAGTATGAAGGTACAACAGACAAGAACACGGTGCTCAACATGACCAACCATTCATACTTTAATCTTAACGGAGACCCGAATATACCTATCACCAATGATACGCTGTTTATTAATGCTGAAACATTTACACCTGTAGACAGCACATTCATGACGACAGGTGCCATCGTAAGTGTCAAGGAAACTCCGTTGGACTTCACCACACCAACTGAAATCGGCGCGCGCATCAATGAGGACAATGTTCAGTTGTCCAACGGCCATGGCTATGACCATAACTGGGTATTGCGTGAGAGCAATGATATTACAACTGTCGCAGCCAAGGTAATCTCTCCTGTAACGGGTATCGTACTCGAAGTGCTGACAGACCAGCCGGGTATTCAGGTATACACAGGAAATTTCCTTGACGGTACTGTAACGGGTAAGAAAGGTATTACATATCAACAAAGAACAGCTGTCTGCTTAGAGACACAAGTTTATCCGGACAGCCCCAATAAGTGTCTGGTAAGCGACCAATGGCCATCACCATTCCTCAAGCCAGGAGAAACATATAAACATCACACTATTTTCCGTTTTTCAGTGAATAAATAGGGATAAATTGGTTTTAGCGGTTTCATAAGAGGCCGCTAAAATTTTGGATAAAATTCCTTAACGAACGAAACAAAGAATAAAAATTAATATAAAACTATGATGAAAAAGATCTTTACGGCAATTGCAATGATTGCTGCGCCGCTCACTGGTTTTGCATCAGAAGCGGACTTGAAAATGCCTGACGGATTTGCGGATCAGGCGCAAATCCTTATGTGGGGCTTCGCCGTGGTATTGCTCGGTGTAATTTTTGGTTTCTGGCAATTTACCAAAGTACATAAACTGCCAGCCCATGAGTCAATGCTAGAAATAGGAAATGTCATCTTCCAGACATGCTCAACCTATTTGAAGCAACAAGGCAAATTCCTTTGTGTGTTGTTTGTTTTCATAGGTGCGTCCATCGCATTGTACTTTGGCGTATTGTCGCACATGTCGTTAGGCTCAGTCCTGCTGATTTTAGGATGGACAGTAGTTGGTATACTGGGCTCTTACGGTGTGGCTTGGTTTGGCGTCCGCATGAATACATATGCAAATGCACGTATGGCATTCGCTTCTTTGCGCCGTAAGCCGCTTGATTTGCTCAACATTCCTCTCCGCGCAGGCATGAGTATCGGCGTCGTTCTGATATGTGTTGAGCTTACACTTATGCTGATAATCTTGCTCTTTATGCCCGGAGACCTCGCTGGAGCATGCTTTATAGGTTTTGCCATCGGTGAATCTCTTGGCGCAAGCGCATTGCGTATCGCAGGCGGTATATTCACAAAGATAGCAGATATCGGTTCTGACCTTATGAAGGTAGTATTTAAGATTGGTGAGGATGACCCGCGCAACCCAGGCGTAATCGCAGACTGTACGGGTGACAATGCCGGCGACAGCATAGGTCCGACCGCTGACGGTTTTGAGACCTATGGCGTGACAGGTGTGGCAATTGTATCCTTCATATTGCTCGCAGTGCCAGATCCCAATATGCAGATTAAACTCTTGATATGGATATTTGTAATGCGTATACTCGGTGTCGTTGCATCTGTTTTGTCATACTATATCAACGGTGCTGTCTCCAAGGCTAAATATGCATCTGCAGATGACATCAACTTTGAAAAACCTTTGACAGAACTCGTTTGGATTACGTCAATTGTTTCTATTGTCGCAACATTCTGTGCAAGTTATTTCCTGTTACAGGATATGGGTAATGGCATTTGGTTGGCATTGGCTATCATTATCAGTTGCGGCACACTGGGCGCTGCTTTGATACCGGAGTTCACTAAGATATTCACTTCACCGACTTCGGCTCATGTTCAAGATGTGGTCAAAGCGTCGAAACAAGGTGGCGCTTCCTTGAACATCCTTTCCGGATTAGTTGCAGGTAACTTCGGCGCATTCTGGACTGGATTTGTATTCTTTGTCCTCATGCTCATCGCTTATATCGCATCCAACGCTTTCGGGCTGGAGAGCACTTTTGGTGTATATCATTCTATCTTTGCATTTGGTTTAGTTGCATTTGGTATGTTGGGCATGGGTCCTGTGACAATTGCTGTTGACAGTTACGGCCCAGTGACTGATAATGCACAGTCAGTATACGAACTTTCTTTGATAGAGGATGACATAGAGAAAACAAAGAGTGAGGTAGAGCAACAGTTTGGTTTCACTCCTGATTTCGAGAAGGCTAAATATTATCTTGAGGAGAACGATGGCGCCGGCAATACATTCAAGGCTACCGCTAAACCTGTGCTGATTGGTACGGCTGTTGTAGGTGCTACAACCATGATTTTCTCTCTGATACTGATGATACAGAAGACTCTGGGTATTCAGCCTGAGGACGTACTCAATCTCCTGAATCCTGCATCTCTGCTCGGATTTATCCTTGGCGGTTGTGTCATCTATTGGTTCACTGGTGCTTCTATGCAGGCTGTGACAACGGGTGCCAACCGTGCCGTTGAATTCATCAAGGAAAATATCAAACTTGACACCAACGCTCCAAAGAAGGCAGACATAAGCAAGTCTCAGGAAGTTGTAAAGATTTGTACCAACTATGCACAAAAGGGTATGATAAATATCTTTATCGCTATTTTCTGTTTTGCATTGGCTTTCGCATGCCTGTCATCACCTGACAGCTTCGGAAGCGATAACTCTGCAGTTTGTCTCTTTATAAGCTATCTTATCAGTATTGCTGTATTTGGTTTGTTCCAGGCAGTATTTATGGCTGATGCCGGTGGCGCGTGGGACAATGCGAAGAAAGTAGTCGAAGTTGATTTCAAGGCTAAAGGAACTGAATTGCATGACGCGAGCGTTGTCGGTGACACTGTAGGTGATCCGTTCAAAGATACTTCTTCAGTAGCCTTGAACCCGATTATTAAGTTCACGACTCTGTTCGGCGTACTGGCTATGGAGATTGCCATTAGTGACGGTTTCCGCGCCATAGCTCCTTACTTTGGTGTTGTATTCCTGCTTATCGCCATCTATTTTGTGTATCGCACATTCTATAAGATGAAGATCGATTAATTTTTAATCTTCGTTGAAAATATGGAAAAGCATTGACAAAAATCAATGCTTTTCTTTTTAATAATAAGAATAGTGCTAACTTTGTCTTATAATGTTACGTGAAATGAAGTCATCCATAAGACGTTGTTTTTTAACAATCTCGGCCATTGTGAGTTTTTCTCTGACGGTTTGTGGTTCAGATACATACATCAAGCGCGAATTCCGTAGCGCATGGGTCGCTACAGTGTGGAATATCAATTGGCCATCTTCCACGGGAACGGGTTCAAGCGTCATTTCATCACAGAAAACGCAGATGACGAATTATCTAGACAAGTTGAAGGCGGACAACTTCAATGCGGTATTCTTTCAGGTGCGCTCCATGTGTGATGCCATGTATAAGTCCAGCTACGAACCATGGTCCAGTTATCTGACGGGCACCCGGGGTAAGGAACCTGGATGGGACCCGTTATCATTCGTCGTGACAGAGTGCCATAAGAGAGGTCTTGAATGTCATGCCTGGGTTAATCCATACCGTTGGGCCACATCTGCGTCGGGGTGGAATACCACACAGGACCAGCAACTCAAGGATGACGGATTATTGCTGACTTATGTCGCCACCAAAGCGGATGGTTCTACAACGACAACGACAATTCTTAATCCTGGCATGAAAGCCGTGCGAGACAGGATTGTGAATGTCTGTAAGGAGATTGTTGCCAATTACGATGTTGACGGTATTGTCTTTGATGATTATTTCTATCCCAGCGGCATACCGACAACGAGCAATGCGGGCGATTATGATCTCTGGAAGGATTCAGGTTCCTCATTGTCGTTTGCCAACTGGCGCAGGAATAATGTCAATCAGATGGTGGCAGATGTCTACAATATGCTTCAGTCAACTAATCCTGCAGTCAGATTCGGTATCTCACCGGCAGGTGTGGCGTGCTCGTCTTCATCTGTCGCTGCGACACACGGTGTCGATCCGTGCTATGCAGGCAGCGACTGGCAGTACAGCAGCATTTTCTCTGACCCTGTGCAGTGGCTACAAGATGGTACGATTGATTATATCTCTCCGCAGATTTATTGGCGCACTGACCATTCCACCAATCCTTTCGGTCCGATTACGCAATGGTGGTCATATGTTGCAAAAAAGTTTGGCAGACATCACTATGCCAGTCATTCCATTTCGGCACTCGGATCAAGTGAAAATAATAATACGGAATACTGGTCAAACTATGCGCAGCAAATTCAATATTCACGTGAGTATACAAAGAATGCGGCTCCCGGAGCGGTGTTTTATTCGGTTTCTTACCTGAACGGCGGCAATGCGACCGGCTTGGGAGATTATTTGCTGAAGAACAAATTTCAGCACCTGTCTCTGACACCTGCCATTGACTGGAAAGCCAAACATTCCTATGGTAAGGTGACCAATTTGCGCATCTCCTCAAACACATTGCTTTGGGACAACGCAGGTTATGTGAAATATGCTATCTATGCCATTCCTGACGGTGTGACTGATGCGAAGGCACAAAGCAGTACAGCTGGAGGTATACTTGCTGATTATTTAATTGGTATCTCATATACCAACAGTTATGCTTTAGCCTCTAAATACAGAAGCGGATATCATTTTGCTGTCAGTATAGTGGATTATTTCAGCAATGAGTTTGCGCCGCGCTTTACGACAGAGACGGTCAACTATGCACCAGCGACAACGCTTATATCGCCCAACAATGGCGAGAGACTTTTTACTGATTTTACTCTTCAATGGGAGAAGGCTGATGCCGAGACCTACAGGCTTGAGATTTATTCTGACAAAAATTTAACCCATCAGGTTTACTCTGTCTCCTCTGGTTTCTCTGACGACAATACGGCAGTGAGTTACTCTGCGTTGTATGAAGATTTCAGTAATGGTGTGTATTATTGGCGTGTCATTACAGGCAAGGATGCCTGCGAGGAGGTTTCATCAGACATTTTCTCTTTTGTTATTAATAAGAATGAGATAGAAGAGGGCTATATCAAGAAACGTGATATGGCTACCTATGATGATGTCAACGGTCTCAAACTTGAAAACCGTTGGGAGCGTTCTGTCAAAGAAAATTTCGGCAACATCTCCTTCGATGCTGCCGGTGAGCTTAACAAAGGCTTTTGTGTTGTTAATGACACTATATATGTATGTGGACGTGCCAGCAACAATAGTGCTGCTAAATGTTATATAGACAAGTACGATGCTGCTACTGGAGCGTATTTCGGCAGGATGAACCTTAGTCCTGATATTTCGGGAGGTACATATCCTTGCAATGATATTATCAAGGATGATGCAGGCCATATCCTTGTATATAACTACAGTATGAGGATGAAGTCGTATCCTGTCAAACTCTATATGATAGATAAAATTACCGGAGCAGCCTCACTCGTCGCCACATGTACGACAGCAAAGACAAACCGTGCGGATTATTGTAAGGTCATCGGTGATGTGCTGACGGGAAACTTTACTGTATATGCCGCCCTGACACAAAGCAACATTGTTGCAAAGTGGAATGTAGTCAACGGCGTAGCCACTGAGGATACAGGTACAACTTTAACCCAGTTTACCTCCAATGCCGCCAAGATAGGAGCAGCACCGCGTGTATTTCCCGTGAATGATACAGAATTTGTCATGAATAGCCGTACAACGGTTCCTGCGCTCTATAATTTTGCCACAGGAGCCATTGTCTCCACTTTCGGCAATGGCAGCGCGGCTATTCCTTCGCTCACGTCCAATATCGCAACCAACGGCTTTGCCTCTTTCGTATGCGGAGAAAATGCCTTTGCTATTTTCCCTGCGACAGATTATGATGGCACCGATGGTTACACGTTCAACATCGTACAGACGAGCCGTGATTTGGACTTTGATAATATGACTTTATTATGGACCATTCCCAAAGAAGGTCTGGGCGCAGTCAACAATTCCAATAATAATGCTCTCATAGATTATGAACTGAGTGGCAGCGATACGGCAAAAATCTATCTTTATGTGCCTGGCAACGGGTTGGCATCTTATCGGATAACCGGGTTGTCGAGTACTGGTATTATTCCTGTGACTGCTCCCACAGATGATATAGTCATCAACAGCCATAGTAACAGCATCACATTCAGTACGACAGCTGACGATGCATGGATATATGATATCAGTGGCCAACTCGTGTCCCATCATCGCTTTACCTCATGTATCATGACCTCCAGTCTGTCGCGCGGCGTATATATCGTCAAGGTTCGCACCAGCCGCACCGTAACCGTCAGGAAGATTATGATACCCTGATATCACATTTTACGTCTTTGTTTTTCTCCTGGATTCTACAGGGGCAAAGTTTTTTTGCCCGTTATGCTGTATGTTCCATAGGCTGGAACATACATTCCATACGCAGGAACATATATTCCAGCCTATGGAACATACATTCCGCGTCATAGAACGGAAGACATATCGGCGTAAGGCAGGAAATAACAATCTGTATAGACAATGATGTGTGCCTATGGATGTTTTGATTCATGGGGTAGGGCGTGCTGAAGAAATAATGCGGCGTTTTGTTTGGCTATTAGGGATATTTGTTGTAATTTTGCATCCGCTTTTATGACCTGATAGGATGGCAACATTCGTGTGATGGTGAAATAAGCAAAACTTATTTTAGAGTAACACAAACAAACAAAAATGAAAACATTTGAATTAAAAGGTACTAAACGTACCGAGACTGGCAAGAAAGCCACTCGTGAATTGAGAAAGCAGAACATTATCCCCTGTGTGATCTATGGTTCTGAGAGAGATGCAGAAGGTAAAGTCGTTACCACTGAGTTTCAGGTGCCGTTTGAGGCAGTGCGCAAGCTCATCTACACTCCAGAGATCTATGCTGTAAACCTTGACATCGACGGTAATGTATGTCAGGCAGTAATGAGAGAAATCCAGTTCCACCCTGTAAAGGACAATGTTCTTCACATTGATTTCTATCAGGTTGCTCCGGGTCAGGCTATCCATATGGCTGTACCCGTAAAGTTTGAAGGTCATGCAGAAGGTGTACGCGCCGGTGGTGTCCTGTTTACCAGTGTACGTTACCTGACCGTAAAGGCTCCGCTTGACAAGATACCTGAGAAGCTGATTATCGATGTTACGCCTTTGACAATTGGCAAGACTTTCCTCGTAGGTGATTTGAAGTTTGAAGATCTGGAGTTCGTTACATCTGCTAACACGCTGGTTTGCGGTGTTAAGAGTACACGTGGCTCTCAAGCTCAGGCTGCTGCAGTAGAAGAAACGACAGAAGAAGCAGAAAGTGCACCTGCTGAATAATCTCAGTTCATTCTTCCGGGCTTTCTGTAAACCAAGTGACAGACAAGAAGACATGAATTACCTTATTGCGGGACTGGGCAATATCGGGGATGAATACGATGGCACCCGTCACAATATAGGATTTAGAATATTGGACGCACTGGCCAGTGCGTCCAATATTTCATTTCAAGACCGCCGCTACGGCTTCGTGGGTGAGTTGTCGGTAAAGGGGCAGAAACTGATTTTGCTCAAACCGTCTACCTACATGAACTTGAGCGGTAACGCTGTGCGTTATTGGATGAAAGAGAAGAAGATTCCCGTTGAGCGTCTGTTGGTCGTCAATGATGATATTGCCTTGCCGCTGGGCACGTTGCGCATGAAGCCTGGCGGAAGTGAGGGCGGACATAACGGGTTGCGCCATATCACGTCGGTTCTGGGAACAAATCAGTATGCCCGTCTTCGCTTTGGTGTCGGCCATGATTATCCGCACGGCAGTCAGGTAGACTTCGTGCTGAGTCGTTTCAGCCCTGAAGAGGAGGAAATTCTGGTTAAACGGGTTGAACTGGCCGGTGAGATGATCAAGAGTTTTTGCCTGGCGGGCATCCAGAATACAATGAATCAATACAACAATAAATAATGTCTGACGGCGAGGCAAGAATAGACAAATGGCTTTGGGCTGCGCGTATATTTAAGACACGCACCATTGCAGCTGATGCCTGTAAGAACGGTCGTGTGACCTTAAAAGGAGAAAGGGTAAAACCCTCGCGCAATATTAAGGTCGGCGATGTGATAGATGTGCGCAAGCCGCCGTTGACGTATACCTTTCGTGTAAAACGAGCCATAGAGAATCGCGTGGGGGCCAAGCTGGTGCCTGAGATAATGGAGAATATCACTTCGCCTGACCAGTATGAGTTGCTGGAGATGACACGTATCAGTGGATTTGTCAATCGTGCAAAAGGTACAGGCAGACCGACAAAGAAGGACCGCCGTATGATAGATGACTTTACGGATCCGGTGTTTTTTGATTCCGACTTTGACTTTGATGATGAGGAAGACGAGTTTTGACCAGAAACGTATTATCAGTTCTTCTTTAAGAACTCAAGCAATTTGTCTAACGTGGTGTCCTTGAGGACAACACGTTTTTTTTCGTCCAAGAGATACAGGGAAGGTAGGGCAGGGAGGTAATATAGTTGTTCGCTGCTGATTTTCGGACTCCATACATTCATCCAGCGTTCAGGTAAGGTAAAAGCCATGTTTTCCCACATTTCCTTGTCGTATTCCGGATAAACGATGATGACTTTCAGACTATCGTTTTGCAGTGCCTTGGCAGCTATGACCTGTGGCATGATTTTTTGGCATTTATCACACGTGGGGTCGCTGAAGCAGACAAGTGTCCATGGGGATGTGATGCCATACAGACTGCCTTTTGTGCCGTTTTTCATGCTGAAGGAAAAATCAGCGGCAGGCCTTCCTTCCTGGTTTTTAGAGATTTCACCATACATGTATTCCATGCGTGACTGTTGTGCTTTGTCATGACTGTGGAAGATGATGTGACGCAGAAAAATGGCATAGGTCTTGTCGTTGCGTAACGGAGATTGCGGGTCGCCGAGGTAGTGTGTGAGCAGACTGCCGAACATTTTTCTGCCCCATGGCGTTGACCATGCACGTTGTACAAATTGATTGACGGCTTGGTCTGCTGTGACGGAATCGGCATAGTTGAGAAGATTAATATAGTCAGAAATGCCTTGTTCGCCGATAGTTTTATTAACTTGAGTAGTGTCGGCAAAGTGATAGTCGTGCCAGAAATTCTGCAATATGTATGACAGCCGTGCAGTCGGTGCTGTAATCGTGTCAGGTATGGACGGATAAGGAAATTGTGCGTCTTGTCCCCAAGTGCTTGTTGTAGTGCAAAGCAATAAGAGTATCAGACAGTATTTCCTCAGGAGTGATGGCATGACGTGTAAGTTATTTGCTGAATTCCTCTGCCCAAAGAGCTTCGATGGCTGCACGTTCGCCAACAATCCACAGTATGTCGCCAGAGCGGATAATGCGTGTGGCGTGGGGGAGAGCCAGTTGCTCCTGTCCTTTGTCCTGAAATCCGGCAAGCATACATTGATATTGCTCACGTATGCCGGATTCATTCACCCGTTTGTTGCAGAACAGGGAGGTGTCACTGACTGGCAGACTGCGTAGAATCATCTCTTTGCTTTCGTTCGGTTCGACTTCTTCATACACGTCTTCTCCGACTTTCTGTGCAAAGGCTTTCAGTTTGGCATCATCGCCGATAATCTGCAACACGTCGCCAGGATAGAGTATCTCGTTAGCTCCAGGGATGTGTATGCTCTGTCCTACACGTGAGATAGACGCCACCATGACACCCAGTTGGCGTGCCAGGTCAAGTTCCTTTAGCGTCTTGCCGGCAAAATGGGTGTTCATTGGCAGAGTGACATACGCCATATGTACATCTACAGACAATAGTCTCTCGGCATATTGCGGATTGGCTTTGCCCTTCTCTACCGCTAACGCTTCGCGTGAGTTCAAATTGCGGAAGAAGAGGTGCTCCAGTTTTATACTGCTCTCTTTGACTTTGCGTGAAGCCATGACAACCAAAACCATGAAAAAGGCGATAAACCAGTGTAGCAGTGTTGAGAATGGGGAGAGGAAATTAATGATATAAAAGACGAAAAACGAAGCTATGACGTAGCGTACGATGATTGTGAAAACCAGGGGCAGGCGGTTGAAATGGCGCTCATTCCAGAGTTTTTTGAATTCTTCGGAATGGTTTTTGCGCATGACGATAGCCCTGAGGAATGGAGATATGAGAGCCAGTGTAATGATGCCACATATGGCATTGCCCCACCAGTGGGTAAAGGTATGCCTGCAGAAAGGCAGTAAAGTGTTGAAAGAAACAGCGATGACAGCAATAGATAGGAAGCAATATGCAGCAACTTGTTTGAACAGTGCATGCATGAGTCTTGACCATGCGCTGTCATTGCTGACTGACGGCAGGTTTCCGGCATCGTCCAGGATAGAGTGGAAGTAGGAGGGGATATGTTTTTCTACAATGTGGAATGCAGGGTTGGCAGCCTTTATCATGTAAGGTGTGAGAAATGTCGTTATCACAGAAACGGCTACGACAACAGGGTAGAGAAAGTCGGCTGTGACATTCAGGCTGTTACCCAGTGAGGCAATAATAAATGCAAATTCTCCGATTTGCGCCATGCAGAATCCACTTTGTATGGCAACTTTCAGCGGTTGACCTGACAGCAGGTAACCAGTTGTGCCAAAAATGGCTTGTCCTGCCAGTATGACAAGAATAAGCACTAAGATGGGCAGCCAGTATTCCACAATGATAGATGGATTGACCAACATGCCGACAGAAACGAAGAATATGGCGCCAAACAAATCCTTGACAGGTTCTACAAGAAGGTTTATTTCTTCCGCCTCGATGGTCTCGGCCAAGATGCTACCCATCATAAATGCGCCGAATGCAGAACTGTAGTGCATGGATTCAGCCAGTTCGACCATGAGGAAACAAAGACCGATAGAAACAATCAACAGCGTTTCTTTGGACATCCATTTGCGCGACCGCCTCAAGAATGAGGGTATGACAAAAACCCCCACGACAAACCATACCACCAGCACTAATGCCAGCTGGAGTAGACTGCCGATAAGCTGTGCGCCTTGAAAGCTGGAACTTACCGCAATGGTAGACAATATGACCATCAGTAAGATGCCCAGAATGTCCTCCACGACGAGTACACTCATGACGGATGACGCAAAGCGTTGCTGACGCAGTCCCATGTCGCTCAATGCTTTGTAGATAACGGTAGTGGAAGACATGGCCAACATACCGCCTAAAAACAAACTGTTGATGCGACTCCAACCGAAGAAATGTCCTGTAATGGAGCCTAAGCCAATCATACAGAAAATGATTGTGCATGCAGCGATAAATGGAGTACTGCCCATTTTGAATATCTTTTTGAAGCTGAACTCCAAACCTAATGTGAACATTAGGAAGATGACACCGATGTCGGCCCATGTGGAAATGTTTGTCTTATCCACAATGGATGGAAAGAATGCAAACTGGGGACCGCAGAGGAAACCTGCGACGATATATCCCAATACGAGTGGCTGTTTGAGCCTGCGAAATATGATTGTCACGATTCCGGCGATGACCAGAATGAGCGCTAAATCACTGATTAATGTCGGTATCGATCCCATTGATGATGTGTCTGTGTCAGATCAGTGTCTTTATTCGTTATATTGAGCAACAATTCTGCAGATTTCCACAATGGTTCTCATCGCTTTCTCCATGGAAGGAATGGGCAGGAACTCATAAGGACCGTGGAAGTTAATGCCTCCGGCGAAAATGTTAGGGCATGGCAGTCCGCGGAATGAGAGTTGCGCACCGTCTGTGCCACCACGGATGGGTTGTACTCTCGGAGAGATGTTAAGGTTTTCCATTGCCTTGATGGCTATATCAACGACATGGAACACGGGTTCCACTTTCTCACGCATGTTGTAATACTGATCTTTAAGCGTGATGCTTACTGTGCCCTCACCGTATTTCTCGTTCAGCTTGTCTGCGATTTCCGTCATAAAATCCTTTCGCGCCTGAAATTTTTTGGCATCATGGTCGCGGATGATATATGACATTGTGGCGTTCTCCACATTGCCCTGCATGGAGAGTAGGTGGTAGAAGCCTTGATAGTTTTCTGTCGTTTCCGGCAATTCGTCAGTTGGAATCATGTTTTGCAGTTCTGTGGCGATGCGTACGGCATTTATCATTTTACCTTTGGCATATCCGGTATGCACACTTGCTCCTTTGATGGCTATTTTGGCGCCTGCGGCATTGAAGCACTCATACTCCAGTTCACCCACTGCGCCACCATCCATGGTGTATGCCCATTCACAGCCGAATTTCTCAACGTCAAACTTGTGTGCGCCGAGACCGATTTCCTCGTCAGGATTGAATGCTATACGGATATCGCCGTGCTTGATTTCCGGATGGTCCTTGAGGTATACCATGGCCTGTACTATAGCGGCAATACCGGCTTTGTCGTCAGCACCAAGCAGTGTGTGACCGTCTGTGACGATAATATCCTGCCCGATGTAGTCTTCCAGTTCAGGAAATATTGTCGGTGAGAGATTGATGTTCTCCGCAGGATCTAAAACGATGTCACCGCCGGCATAATTCTCTACAATGCGGGCATTGATGTTTGCGCCAGAACAGTCTGGGCTGGTGTCCATGTGAGAGATAAAGCCTATTGTCGGAATAATCTCGTCATCATTCGCAGGCAGTGTGGCATAGAGATAACCGTTGTTGTCCAGTTCTACGTCTTCCAAGCCTTCGTCCTCCAGTTCTTCTTTCAGATATTTGGCAAAGGTAAGTTGCTTCTCTGTGCTCGGTGTCGTTTCAGAGTCTTCGGCAGACTGCGTGTCAAATTTTATGTAATGAAGAAATCTTTCAACTATATCCATATGTTCCTATTATATGATCGTATTGGCAAAGTTACTAAAAGCGGATGTTGTAGACAAGTTTACGGTACGAGAATTTTTTGTTTACCTATTATATAAATACCAGATGGTAATTGTTTTTGCACATCTTTTGTGTTGACTTGTGATTTGAGCAGTTTGCCATCCAGTGTGTAGATGTCATTTTGCTCTTCTGCTTGTTTTACGTAGGCTTGGCTGATGCCTGATATTCCTTGGTTGGGAGAGATGGTCATATCGTAGCTGTCGCTGATTTTTTTGACTTGTGCTTTGTAGATATAGCCTGTCTGTGCGTCTAATGTTGCCTTGCCATATCTGAGTTTGTTGTGTGAAAGGTAGTAACCGAGTTTTGCCATCGTTCCGTTGTCCAGCATGCCGTACATGCCGTTGACGACAAGGGGTGTTGTGGTGAATTCGTTGGGAGAAGCGACTTCATAGTATAGGGTGTCTGTACTTGTGTCGTCCAGGTCTGTGATGCTTCCTGCCATCATGACAAAAGGCTCGCCGGCGGCAAACTCGTTTTTCTCCTTCATGGCATATACGTTTGCAGACGGCATGTCAACTAAGGTGTAAGTGTGTATGCCGTCGGCAGTGTTTTTGTTGACGAAGGGATAAGGCAACGTCTTGAAAGTTATCGTATGATTGGTTATCGGTAGTTGAACAGTATGTGCTGTTGAATCATTGACATCAATGAGTGTCCATGACGCTGAACTGTGGTAACCACCGTCGGAAGGGGTAGCTGTGCCGTCTTCCGAGGCGCTGACATAGACATTGCTTGTGCTGTTATCGGTGAAGTGGAAGTCATCAACGCCAAAGAGATCTATGTCAAAAGCTACGGGCTTGGCAGACATGACATATTTTGTGCCGTCTTTGTATAGGCCGCCGAGATAGTAGCCGCTGGCTCGGTTCTGCAGGGCAAAGCCGTTATCGGTGCTGACGATACGCCACATGGTTTGCGGATTACGCTCACTGGTCATCTTGCTGTTATGATACAATCCGTTTTTGATGGTTGCCGCACTGCCGTTGTCGCCGCTATACAACACATGACCATATAGATTACCTTTTGAGTTATTTACTCCTGCCTGACGATTCTGGATATAGTACCACTTGTCAGTCTTGAAGGTTTTGCGTGCCGCCAGGAAGTTGTTTGTCGCTTCGTCAAGTACGTTGAGCAGGGAGTCCGCGGTTGCGCGTGGGATGAGTGTCTTATAGGCATTCTTGACTTGGGTATATATTGTTTTGAATTTGTCCCTGATGCTTCTCTCTACTTGTCCGTATCTTGTTGTGCCTGCAGTGAACGTGGAATACAGTTTCTGCGCTTTTTCCACCGCGGCGTTCAGGATGTTGTAGTCCACGTATAGACTTTGCACTTTTTTGAGTGCGTTGATGTATGATTGCTTTATTTCGTCTGTCAGTGTTCCGGATCTCAATGCTTGTTCCACAATGTCGTTTTGCGCTGTCAGTGCATCTACGGCATTCTTCAGTTCTTCATTGTAATAATATTGCGACTTGCTGGTCTGCAGTTCGTCTTTGTAAACCATAAACTCCGAACAGGTGAACTGAGGGTTGGCGTTGCGGATTTTCATAGCCGGTGTGTGCATGATGTTGAAGCGCACGTAGCGGTAGGGCTTGTGCATATTGATGATGGGTGAGGCGTAGGTGGCAAATTCGTCTGCGCCAAATTCATATAACTGTGTGATGTAGTCCCAGTTTTCTTTGTCGTTGGAGGCGGTAATCATGATCTCTTCCCATCTGTCTGCCACACCGTATGTGGCGCTGTTGCGCCTCTGGTAGGTGAAGTGTATGGCACGAACGTCCTGCTTTAAGTCTACTTGCAGGTAGTGCGGGTTGTTGGGCGGCATTGCTGACCATTTGGAATGGAAGTATGTGTCGCCGTTTCCGTCAATCATGTTTTTCACCAGGGAGCCTTCTTCTGCGGCGTCACAGGATATCTGACATTCGGGACTGCCGTCTGTCGCATTGGTGATAAGTTTTGTCGTGCCTTTTGTATATACCACGGTTGAGTCGATGATATCTTTACCTTGGTTATATGTGACTCTGAACTCTTCTTCGTCTGTCGTCTCCCATGTGATGTCTGCCCAGTGCGGATTGTGGTCGGAGAGTATCTGTCCTGACGGCAGTTCGCTTTCGCCGGTGTAGGCTTTTTCTGTTGTGATTTCTTTGCTGAGCATGATGAAGTCTATCTTGCGCGGCGTGGATGAACTGATTTCCTCGCTTGAAGGGAAGGTCATTCCTGAGCCTGATTTTTCCTTCGCAGTCAGCCATGCGTCGTTCATGGGAATCAGGTATGAAGCGGCTTTTGTATAGGTGGCTTTTGACTGTACCACGTTAAAGTCACCTGTGAGCATCATCGGCATGTTGCCGTTCTTGGCGATTATTTCTTTCATCTTTTGCTTGATGACCATCATTTGGTTTTCCCTGGCGGAGTCACTGATGTGGTCCAAGTGCGTATTGGTGTACAGGAAGCGTGTCTGTGTCACTTTGTCTCTGAATATTGCCCATGTGGCGATACGGCGGCACGCTGAAGCCCAGTCTTTGCTGACGACATCGGGTGTCTTCGACAGCCAATATGTTCCGGTCTGCTCTACCAGTAGCCGTTTGGTGTTGTACAGTATCGGACTGTATTCGCCCGACTCTGCGCCGTTGTCACGGGCCACGCCCAGCATGGAGTATGCCGGCATGCCTGAAAGCAGATTCATCAATTCGTCGCGCACAGGCTCCTGCATACCCAGCAGGTCAGGATGCCGTTTGTTAATGTATTCCTGAAGACCGATGCAACGGTTTTCCCAAGTGTTGATGCCTACGGCTGGAATGTTTCCCTTGGGTACGTTATAGGTCATGATGCGCAAACTTTCCTTTGCGGCTGTGGCGTACATTACGCCGCTGATAAGTAGTATACAGGTTAGAATAGATTTCATATTCTCTTTTATTATTGGTTTTTATTTGATGATTATTTTCTTCTTTCCTATGATGTATGTCCCTTTTGGCAGTGTCCTGCGTAGTGCAGAAGTGTTTATGTCGTTATAGAGTTGTTTGCCGTCGATAGTGTAGACGTTTGTTTTTTCCTCTGTTGGGATGAGTACGGGTGTTATGCCGGATACGCCGTTTGTGGCCGATATGGTGATATCGTGCGTGTCGCTGGTTGTCTGCACTTCATTTTTCAGTATGTATCCGGTGTTGCCCTGCAGGTTAGCCTTGCCCAGTTTTATTTTGTTGTCCTGTACATAGCATCCGAATCGCGACATGGTGCCGTCGTCCAGCAGGCCATACATACCGTTCACGGCTGTTGCCTCTGTGACGAAGTCGTTGGGTGGCGTGATGGCGATGTATGTCGTCTCGGTGCTTGCAGGGTCAAGGGCGCTAAGGTCACCTGTCATGATGAAGAACGGTTCGCCGGCGGCAAAGGTGTTCTTTTCTTTCAGTTCGAAGGTGTTTGTTGTCGGCATTCCCACGAGGGTATAAGTGTGGATGTCCTTGTTTTGTGCGTTCTTGTAGGGATAGGGCAGTGTCATGATGCTGATGCTGTGGTTTGCCACAGGCAGCAGCAGCGTGTCGGTCACGGTGTCGTCCACGTCGGCAAACAGCCACGCTGCGGTACTGCGGAAGCCGCCGTCTGTTCCGGCCACCGTGTTGTCTTCCATCGCGGTCAGGTATATGCTGTCGCCGTCGGCAGCGCTGAAGTGAAAGTCTTCCACGCCCATGATGTCAATGTTATACGCTATGGGTTTGCCCGACATGTTGTATGCGGTGCTGTCGCTTGTCGGCATACCTATATAGAGTCCTGTGGCTCTGTTCTGTATGGCATAGGCGTCGCCGTTTTTGACGATGCGCCACATGGCGTAGGGGTTTTGCAAGCACGCCAGCGTGTTGTCCTTCGTTGTGTAATAGCCGTTGCGCAGTTCTGCTCCGGAGCCGTTGCCGCTGGCGTAGAGTGCCTGGCCGTACATCTTTCCCTTGATGATGTTATTCTTCATGTGGCGGCTTTGGATATAGTACCACTTGTCTGTCTTGAAAGTGACTCTTGAAGCCATGTATGCTTCTTTTGCGGCAAGCAGTGTGGCGTAGGCGTCGTCCACTTTGGCTTTGGTGTCCATAGCCTCTATCCGGCTGTTGTAGTCGTCGATCAGTGCTTTCAGGGTGTTGTAGTTATCTGCTGAGCCTTGGCCGTACTTTGTGCCTGACTTAAAGGTGTTCAGCAGGTCGGCAGCCTGTGAGAGCAGGTTGCGTAGCGGGGTCTTGTCAATCTTGACGCTGCGCAGTTGTTGCAATGCGTTGCGCAAGCGTGTTGTCTGCTCACTTGTCAGCGTACCGTTGCGCTGTGCCTCGCTCACTTCCGCCATCAGTGGCAGCAGGGCGTCGCAGGCTGCTTTCACCTCTGCGTTGAAGCAGCGTTGTGATTTCTGTGAGTCGATGACATCTTCGTACAGCTGGAATTCGCTCAGTACATACTGCACATAGCTCGTCCTGATTTTCATGTCGGGAGTACGCATGGCGGCGAAGCGCAGATATCTGTACGGCTGACGCATCTTTATGGTCGGCAGTGTGTGCAGTCCTTCCGTAGTGGGTATATCGTAAAACTCGGTGATGTAGTCCCAGTTGATGTTATCGTTGGAGGCGGTCACTATCACGTCCACCCAGCAGTTGCCTGTCGCCGTGGACGATGTGCCTGCCAGACGTGCGTAGTCGAAGTGTACGTATTGGCAGGTCTTTCTCAGGTCAACTTGGAAATAGTGTGCCTGATAAGGGTTGATTGTCGACCATGACGACCTGAAGTAGGTTGAAGTGTTGCCGTCAATCAGGTATTCCACTTTCCCTCCGGTCGGCTCTTGGGTGTCATACGTCACTTGGCATCCTTCATTGCCTTCGGTGGCATTGGTGATGAGCTTCGTGCTTGTGGGTGTGAATACCAGTGTTGAGTCGTAGGCCTCTTGCGCGGCGTATAGCAGCGCCTCTGTGTCCTCGTCTGCTGTTGTCTCCCATGTGATGTCCGCCCAGTGCGGGTTGTGGTCTGAGATAATGGTGCCGTTGGGCTGTACGCTGTTGTCTATGCGTGCTTTTTCCACAGTGATGTCTTTGCTCAGTATGATGTAGTCTATTTTTCTCTTTGTGGTGTGTTCAAACGACGGGAAAGAGTAGGTCAGTCCCTCTCTCTTCTTGGCGACAAGCCAGGCGTCGTTCATGGGGATGTGCAGTTTTGTGGCATTGACGTATGCGCCCGATGTGTTGGAATATACGTTAAAGTCGCCTGTTATCATCATCGGCATATTGCCGTTTTCAGCGATGATGTCTCTCATGTGTTCTTTGATGATGCGCATCTGGTTCTCACGGGCGGAGTCGCTGATGTGGTCCAGGTGGGTGTTGGTGTATAGAAACCTTGCCTGCGTCACTTTGTCTCGGAATATCGCCCATGTCGCCAGGCGCGGACACTCGGAGCCCCAGTCCTTGGAGCCGCCCACGTCGGGTGTCTTGGACAGGAAGTAGTAGCCGTCTTTCTCGATGCGGTATTTGTCGGTACGGTAGAGTATCAGTGTGTACTGCCCGGTTTCTATGCCGTCGTTGCGGCCTACGCCTATCATGGCGTAGCCGTACATTTGCGGCAGGAACATCCACAGGTCCGATTTTGTAGGCTCCTGCATGCCCAGCACGTCGGGGCGCACCTCGTTGACGTATTTCGTCAGTGCCGCAAAGCGCATGTCCAGGGTGTTTACGCCTTCGGGCAGGATATAGTCGTTGTTGCGCGGCACGTTGTAGGTCATAATCCGCAACCGCTCTGTTGCAGCATACATACTGCCGCAGATGCTACACAGGATGATATAGATGATGATGCTTGTCGGTCGCATATCTGTGTACGTTTTCCTATTATACATACAAAGATACAAAATTAATACGTTTACTCCTTTTCTGTTGTCGGAACAATTCTTTTTTCATTTCTTTTCCGGGAGAGCCTGACACAGATAAAAATACGCCGCGTGTAATTCCTACATGCGGCGCAAAAAAAATGAAGATTGTATTGATTTATAAAATCGGATTATATTCGCCACCTGGTTTCCAGTCCAGTGTGACGCTGACACCGACATTTATGGCGTTGGTTACGACAGCTCCGTCGTCTCTGAGCGATGCTTTGATAATCTTGAGCTGTCCGGCGCGCAGTGGTGTCGCCATGTTCAGGACGCTTTGGGTCGTCGTACCGTTTTTAAGGGTGACATAGACTTTATATTGCCACAGGCCGTTTTCTGTGTATGTGTTGGCAAACGGCTCTTCAGTCTCAATGACCAACCTCTGCTGGAACGGTTCCCTTGACGGCAGACTCACCGTGCACAGGCACAGCTTTTTGCTGTTCTGCCCCATGTCGATATTGTCGGCTTTCACCGTGAGATTGTTATTGCGGAAAGTGAATGTACTGTCGCAGATGTTGAAACCTGTTGCGAAGCCCACGGCTTCAGCGCGTATGCTTCTTATCTCTATGCCTGTGGTGTCGAGTACCAGTGCGGTGGCGCAGTTCACCATGTAGAGTTTCACATGGAATGTGGTGTCCACTTCAAGCACGTTGAGGGGTTGGCGTGCGGTAAAGATACCTGTGTTGAGCGACGTTATGGTGTCGGCGTTGATTTGCAGTAGTTTTGCCGTGTGGCACTTTTCGTCGCCTGTGAGGGTCACCAGCGAGTCGTTCTGCAGGTTTGCCACAGCGAGGTGCTGATACTGTCGTTTGGGCAGGTAGAGGGTATATGTCTTCTGATTATCGTTCATGATGGCGGTCTGGTGGTCCAGTCGTATGGAGTCGTCCACGGTGTCGTAGAACGACAGATCCACATCATGTGCATAGTCGGTGAAGATGTTGCTGAGGTAGCTTCTCAGTGATGCGCCCACATATATATCGGTCTGTGTAGTCAGCTGTGTCTGCATCTCGGTCGTCATGTTGGTCACGAGGCGCAGCTCGTAGTTCAACTCGAAGTTGGACTCACAGTCGCTCAGGTCCTCATCTATGGAGTTGCATGCTGTCAGCAGTAACACCGTCAGTATTACAGCCGTCAGCCTGCTCATGAGTGTAAGTAATCTTTCCATTGTGCTTGATGAACCTTTGAGTCTGTGTAGCGCTGAATGTTGTACCTTATTATTGATGTACGCGCGTAGTTAATATTGTTTTTATAAAAAAGGCGACCCTTGCACCCTGTTGCACAAGGGTCGCCTTTGCTTATTGGTTTATACTTTCAAACGTGTGTGTCTGATTAGA
>CACXEH010000048.1 GCA_902766625.1 uncultured Bacteroidales bacterium
CGCCCCGAAAAAGGACGCCAATGACGGTCTCGCTCTTCCTGTACTTCTGTCGTTGTTCCATGTAAAGCTTCCAAAGATCTCTCTCGACCGCGGGATTTTTTTCCCGAAATCGGATGCAAAGGTACTACAACTTCACCATACGGACCAAACTTTTTCGCACTTTTTTTCAAAATATTTTTCCGGGAAAACGCAAACGGCTGACAGACAGCGCACAACGGACAGGAAAAAAACACGCACCGCGGACGCCGGCGGCTCCCGGGACGCGGAACCCAGGTTCCGGGCGGCGGAACATACATCCCATGGCACAGAACATACATCCCATGCCACGGAACCGGCGGCAAGCCGCCGGACACCGAAAGCGGAGACGACCGCAGGCATGACGGAAACGGCGAAACGTACATTATTATATATACAGGCAACGTTGCCGTTTGAGTTATTATAAAGAATTTGAATCATACACTACTTCCAAGGGGAATATTGGATGTGGTGTCCGTTGTTTTAGAGTTTTATCCGAAAGAGGTAAGGTACTCCAGTCTGTACATATAGTGTGTCCTGGCGGATGGTGCAGTCCTCCATCTCATACGGAATATCTTTCTGCAAGTTTATGATATTGAGCATGCATCTCTTTTTGATATTCCAGATGTAAAGAATGGAAGGCCTTTCCTCTGTCCCGAAACCTGTTACCAGCAACAAGTTGCCTTTGTAGCATGTGGCGCCTTGGAGTACAGGCTGAAATGGTTTTTGATAATAATCTTCCATGAAATAACTTTCCAGCAAATCATCAGGAGTCAAAATGATGAGAGAATCCTGTGGCCCACGATAAGGAGGAAGACGGAATTTTTGAAAAAAATGACGGTTTCCCGTCGGTTCCCGTGAATTACCGAACCCTATAAGCATCTGGTGTTCGTTATCGACAACCCACTGTGTAGTGTGTGGTATTTTATTTTCCGGACCATGATATGCTATAGTCTGTATTAACTGGCATTTTTTCCGTACGGGATCTATATGTTCGACATACAGCACTTGCTCCAAACTGTCAGGAGCCTGTGTCTTACAACGTGTAATGTATAGCAATGGCAACGAGTCGCCCGGGTTGAGAAACTGCTTACCGAAACATGCCACATTACAATGGTTGTTCTTGCTTTGGGTCGTTAATGGGAAGTGATTTTGGAAGACAGGTTTACCATTTACCAGCTTATATGTATTTACCCATCCGGTGTGTTCAAGACTTATCATGCAATTTTTCCAGATATCCATGCCTTGAAGCATCCAACGGTTAGAACGATAGATATCGCTCCTGTCAACTATAACAGCGCGAGAAGTTTTAAAGTTGAAACGTGAATTTCTTTTAGCATCTCCCCATACACAGACAATACATGCCAAGAGAGAAAGAAGATATATTTTTCTCACAAATACATTATAATATTAAGGTCTTAGATGTAAAACTTTTACCTGTCATAGGAAAGTTGCAGCATTAACCTATAGCTTCATGACAGCAAAGGAAAAGCATTATAAAACTACGTTTATTCTTTCAGCAGTTTTTCTATAAAATCATTCAGGTCGGTATCCAACCCTTTCATCAAATCTTCATGGTCTATGACGATGGATTCGTCATCGACTTCCAATATTTCGCATATTGTCTCTTTGTCATCATCTACCAGCAACAGTGCAAACGGATGGAGGATAGACAGTTCTTCAAATGCGCTTTTTTGGGCTGTAGCGAACTCTCTGAGCGTGTTTATGACAATGCCGGTAAAATTTTCTTGAGTATAATTTATCCAATCTGGAATAACAGTCGTTGCCAACAATTCATCGTCGTCGTCCAGGACATTCAACTCTCCCGTATCTGATTTCGCCAAAAAACTAATATCGGTCATCACTTTGTTTTCCTCGCTTGACGGGAATCTTTTAGCCAATTTGGACAACAAATATTCCAATTGCTCTAATGTCTGATTATTTATACTCATTATATTTTGTTATTGGATTTCCTTTCAAAAGTAAGAAAAAACTGGGATATAACATGTATCCGGACATTTTTTTTCATTTTATTTGTCTAATCTCTTGAGATATTCTTGACGCCTTTAACTGTCTTGAGCTTTTTTATAAGATTTTCAAGAGATTTAGTGTCACCTATCATTATAGTCAGCATACCGGAGAAGAGTCCGTCGTTAGCACTGATACTGAAGGAGCGTATGTTGATTTTCTCCTCTTTGCTCACAATACTGCTAATATTGTTAACTACGCCCAAATCATCATTGCCGACAATACGCAGTGTTATGGGGTAAGTATTATTCTCGCTTTTGCCTGCCCAGCGTGCCTTGACAACCCGGTAGCCAAAGCGTGCCCGTAAGGCGTAAGCATTGGGGCAGTTGGTACGATGTATCTTCACGCCTTTGTTGATGGTAACGAAACCGAAAATACTATCACCATAGATAGGATTACAGCATTTTGCCAATGTATAATCCATTCCTTTGAGGTTACTGCCTATCACCAACTCGTCTCCCGAGTTAATGTATTTCTGTGTATCGTCTTGCAGGCTAAACTCTTTGGCGCTATGCACAGGGGCACGTTCAAGCTGATTATTATCATGCTTATATAATTCCGTATAGGTCTCTATTATGGTATTAAGGTCTACGTCTTCGTTCAAGACGGCTTCATAGAAATAGTATATGTCCTTATAACCCAATTTCCGACCGACTTGAATCATCAGATTGCCGTCGTAGTCAATTTTCCGGTTTTTGAACTTCCGCTCTATGATTTCCTTTGCCAGTTTTGTATCCTTGACCTCTTGCTCCTTAATATTCTGCTTAATTTTCGACTTTGCTTTACTTGTGGAGACAAAATTTAGCCAATCTCGTTTGGGATACTGATTGGGATGTGTCTGTATTGTCACCTGATCACCACTGGACAGGACTTGGCGCATGGAGGCATTCTTCTGATTAATAATGGCACCTGTGCAATGGTCGCCAATATTTGTGTGAATCATATAGGCAAAGTCCAGGACGGTGGCTCCTTGGGGAAGTTTATAAAGGTCTCCTTGCGGAGTGAACACATACACTTCATCTGTTTTCAACTCACTGCGGAATTGGTCCATGAGTTGCATATCATCACTTGTCTCCAAAGCGCTGCGGATATTTGCCAACCACTGTTCAATGCCCGCTCCACCCTGCCTGACGCCTTTATAGCGCCAGTGTGCCGCCAAGCCATGTTCTGCTATCTCATCCATACGTGAAGTACGGATTTGCACTTCGACCCATTTGTTTTCAGGTCCTAACACGGTAATGTGCAAACTTTCATAACCATTGCTTTTCGGAATAGAAAGCCAATCGCGCAAGCGTTTGGGGTTGGGACGATATTTGTCGGTAATAAGACTATAAACCTGCCAGCACTGTTGTTTCTCCTCCTTTAGCGGAGCGTCAAGAATAATTCTGATGGCAAACAGATCATACACGCCCTCAAAGGGACACCCCTGCCGCTGCATCTTTTGCCAGATAGAATGGATGCTCTTGGTGCGACCCTTCATATGATATTTCAAATGAGCAGCATCCAACATTTCACGTATAGGCTTCATGAACTGCTCCATATAGGCATCACGGGCATTTTTGGTAGCGTTCAGTTTGTCTTTGATATGATAATAAGCATCATGATTCATATACTTCAAAGACAAGTCTTCCAACTCGCTCTTAATTTTGTATAGACCCAACTTATGAGCGAGAGGCGCATAAAGATATGTAGCTTCTGACGAAATCTTCATTTGTGCCTCAATGTTGGCATTGTCTTTAATTTTCCGCATCAGATTGGTTCTGTTGGCAATCATAATCAGAATCACCCGCATGTCTTCAGCAAAAGACACTATCAAATTACGGAAATTCTCACTCTGAACACTCGGGTTCTTAGCGTAGAGGTCACGAATATTTACCAAACCGTGAAGAATGTTCCTGACACCTTTTCCAAATACTTTTCCTAATTTGTCCAGAGACTCTGTTGTGCTGAAGAAAGGAGCAAGAAGACAGGATTGGACGGCATCCTTGTTTTGTCCTATTTCTTCACATACAAGGATGGCTGTCTGCAACGCATTGACTAAAGGATTGAAGCCGAAAATATCACGATGAAGACGTCCGTCGGCAGAAGCCTGCATAATTGCAGACTTCATGCGGAAATATCTTTTGCCTTCAAAAGGTTCTGCATATTCCCTACGAAGTGTCTTATATAAACTAACGACTTCCTGCTTCTCGTCTTTTAGAAAAACATCCATTCAAAATATTTCATATCCGAGATGGATGCTACTCCATCTCGGACAAAGACTTAGTTAATTAAATAAATTCTTTCCGTGGCAATTTTTGAATTTCTTACCGCTGCCACATGGGCACGGGTCATTTCTGCCAGGAGCCTTCTCTGCGACATAAGGTTGCGGGCGTTGCCTCTCCCGAGTATCCTGTTGAGCAGCAGCCTGCTGATTAGGGTCATTCAAATCAACGTGGCTTTCTTTGTATTGAGGCCTGCGCTGAGGAGCCTCTGTCGGTGCTTCACGAACTTCATCAGGGCTCTGTAAAGGTATCTGACCACGCATCAGAATACTGGTTGTACGATTGTAAATCTTATCAATCATGGCATCAAAGAGTGTAACACTCTCTAACTTGAAAATAACCAACGGATCCTTCTGCTCGTAGCTGGCATTCTGTACAGAATGGCGCAAATCGTCCAAGTCACGGAGATTCTCCTTCCATTCATCATCAATAATAGAAAGCAATATACTCTTCTCAAAACTCTTAACCAAAGATTTACATTCAGTTTCGTAAGCTTCCTTTAGATTACACGTAATATTATACATACGTTTACCATCCGTAACAGGAACTGCTATGCGCTCATAATAAGCACTTTCTTTCTCATAAACATTCTTTATAACAGGATATGCCACTTCTGCCATGCGATCCATACGCCGTTTGAAGTTCGCCATAACAGTCTCAAAGGCTTTTTCATAGAGTTCCTCTCGATTATTGGTACCATCAAACTCCTCTTGGGTAAACGGCACTTCGACTGCCATAATTTTCAAGAATTTCTCTTTGCAATCCTCCCAATTGTTATTTTCAATAGTCTCTACACAACGGTCCCAAATCATATTACTGATGTCCATACCGATGCGCTCTCCCATCAGCGCATGACGGCGTTTCTCGTAAATAACCGTACGCTGCTTATTCATGACATCATCATATTCAAGCAAATGCTTACGAATACCAAAGTTGTTCTCTTCTACTTTTCGTTGTGCTCGCTCGATACTTTTATTGATAATCGGAGACTCTATCACCTCACCTTCCTTCACGCCGAAACGGTCCATAACCTTAGCGATACGCTCGCTGGCGAAAAGACGCATCAGTTTGTCCTCTAATGAAACAAAAAATACAGAAGAGCCCGGATCTCCCTGACGGCCGGAACGACCGCGCAACTGACGATCTACGCGGCGGCTTTCATGTCTTTCCGTACCAATAATAGCCAAACCGCCAGCCGCCCTGACCTCAGGTGATAATTTGATATCAGTACCACGGCCTGCCATGTTTGTGGCGATAGTTACCGCACCCATACGATGTCCGTTGGCATCTGGAGTGCTTTGACCTGCCAGAGCCACAATGTCTGCTTCCTTCTGGTGAAGTTTAGCATTCAGTACCTGATGCGGAATCTTGTTTATAGTCAGCATACGACTCAACAATTCAGATATTTCAACGCTGGTAGTGCCGACCAAAGTCGGGCGCCCCTCATTGCGCATCTTTATGATTTCCGCAATAACGGCGTTATATTTTTCGCGCTGTGTCTTGTACACACGGTCATTCATGTCTTTTCGTATCACAGGGCGGTTTGTAGGAATCTCCACGACATCGAGTTTGTATATATCCCAAAGTTCCTTGGCTTCGGTAATGGCTGTACCTGTCATACCTGACAGTTTGTGATACATACGGAAATAGTTTTGCAACGTAATTGTTGCGAAAGTCTGTGTAGCAGCCTCTACCTTTACATGTTCTTTTGCTTCAACTGCCTGATGCAAGCCATCACTCCAGCGACGTCCCTCCATAATACGGCCAGTCTGCTCATCAACGATTTTGACTTCACCGTTAATTACAACATATTCATCATCCTTATTAAACATGGTGTAAGCCTTCAACAACTGAAGGATGGTATGGACGCGGTCGCTCTTCGCCGCATAATCTGCCAGAAGTGCGTCTTTCTTATCCAGTCGCTCTTGCTCCGTCAGACTCTCATTCTCCAAGGCTGACAACTGAGCAGCAATATTGGGCAAGACAAAAAGCGTAGGATTATCTACCTGTTTTGCCAACCACTCATTACCTTTATCGGTTAAATCAACACTGTTCAGTTTTTCATCTACAACAAAATACAACGGGTCAACAGCTTCAGGCATGCGCTTATTGTTATTCTCCATATAGATTTCCTCAGTGTGAAGCATACCCGTCTTAATTCCCGGTTCTGAGAGGAACTTAATCAAAGCTTTATTCTTAGGCAACGCTTTATGACTGCGGAACAATTGCAAGAATCCCTTTTCCTGTGACTCTTTATCAGGGGAATTAATCAGCTGTTTAGCTTCAGAAAGGTATTCCGTAGCTAATTTACGCTGTACCTCATATAGTTTCTCTATCAAAGGCTGATACTCCTCGAAACTCTGATCATCACCTTTAGGCACAGGACCGGAAATAATCAAAGGTGTACGGGCGTCGTCTATCAAAACGGAATCCACCTCATCCACAATGGCATAATTATGGGAACGTTGCACCAAGTCATCAGGACTTATCGCCATATTGTCACGAAGGTAGTCAAATCCGAATTCATTGTTAGTACCGAAAGTAATATCTGCCTGGTATGCTTTACGTCGTGCCGCGCTATTAGGCTGATGCTTATCTATGCAGTCGACGCTAAGGCCGTGGAACATATAGAGTGGCCCCATCCATTCGGCATCACGCTTTGCCAAATAGTCATTCACGGTTACGACATGCACGCCATTGCCAGTTAATGCGTTAAGGAACACAGGTAAGGTAGCCACGAGTGTCTTACCTTCACCCGTCGCCATTTCTGCAATACGGCCTTTATGCAATACAACGCCACCAAAGAGTTGTACATCGTAATGTACCATATCCCACACGGTCTCATTACCGCCCGCAACCCAATGATTATGGTATATGGCTTTTTCACCGTCAATCTCAACAAAGTCATGTGTAGCGGCCAATTCCCTGTCGAAATCTGTCGCTGTGACTTCCACTGTCTCATTCTCAGAAAAACGCCGGGCTGTGCTCTTCATGATAGCGAAAGCCTCTGGCATCACCTCGTCCAAAGCGACTTCCATGCGTTCCAAGACATCTTTCTCCAGTTTGTCAATATGATTGAATAAGTCCGCACGGTTTTCGATAGGAGTATCCTCTATTTTGGCTTTAATACCATTTATTTCTTCACGCAAATCATCAGCGCAGTGCTGCACTTTTTCTTGAAGCGTTTTAGTATGTTTGCGCAAAGAATCATTATCCAACAAGTCTATTTTTTCATAAACCTTTTTTATTTCTTCTACGTAAGGTTGTATTTCACGCATGTCGTGATCGGATTTGTTTCCGAAAAGTTTACTGATTAAAGCGTTTATATTCATTGCTATATATTTGTCTTCGTTATTGAATTATATTATTAATTACTAAATCCTGCCAAAGCGGCTGTAGAACATGCATTCGGAGCCCTAATACGTATGATTTGTGACAACGTCGGTGCTATGCAGTCGGTCGTCACCGGAGTGTCTATTGTGGAAGAAGTCAAATTATTTCCATAGAAAATCAACGGGAAAGGTATGTAAGATTCCCGTACGAGCCTATTTTCTTTTGTATTCTCGTTATATAATCTCCATCCTGGAGAGACTTGTATCAGTATATCTCCTGATGCCTTCGGATTATAACTGTTGCGTATTCTGTTAATTCCAGGCGTCCATGCTCCCAACAAGAGTCTTTGGGATGTATACACGTCTTTTACGCCTTCACTTTGCAACAACAGTTCCTGACAACGGTCCATAACATCACTCACGCTCAGCTGTTTTGTCTCTAAGAGCTTGTGGTTTAAATATATTTCATTACCGAAACAAGCATCGACATACTGTGCATTGCCATATATGGCACCTAAATACATATTCAACAATCCTGCGGTACGTGTTATATGGAATGTGCCACTTGGGATACGGTATCTTGCCAAATCTGTTGTCTCCTCATCTGAATATCCTGTAGAGGTAACAACTACGAGTATTTTGTTCTTTCCTATTTTATTCTCTATGCCCTCTATCAGTTTTGCGATAGCCTTGTCCAAGCGCAGATAAGTGTCCTGCATCTCCATAGGAGATTCTGACACTGGTTTATGCTCATAATTGCCTGCATAAAATGTGACTGCAAGGTAATCCGTGATGTCATCATTTCCTATACCGGATCCCTTGACGCATGCCAATGCAAAGTCTGCTACGAAGTCATTTATCAGTCCACTGGTCATGAATGCAGAAAAACGATGATCGCCTTTGAAATGGTATTCAAAAGGCTTTTTCATGCCGCCAGACAGAAAATAGCTGAAGTTCCCACTTAAGTCTGACACCGGTTTCCACACCTCACCCTTAAGTTTATCATCCAATAGATTACCACGGTCGGCAGCGCTTGCCCATACGGGGAAGGAACCGTAATATGATGTTCCGCACCAACGACCTGTCAAACGGTTAATCCAAAATGCGCCATCTGCAGCATGGCCCGCACTTAAGATAGAAGCATCTCTAAACGGCGAAATGGCATAGACAATAGCCTTACCTTCGGTAGAGACCTTGAGCTCATCGCCTATGGTTGATACGTTTAGGAACTGAGGTGACGACTTTTCACCCGTCAGGACACCATCATATTTTTCATCATCAACACAATAAATAGGACGCAGTGTTTTACGGTCAAGCCATTGTTCTCCCACTATGCCGTGATCGTAAGGTATTGTACCTGTCGCTATCGTGCTAACACACGCAGCCCTGTTGAGATTGCTCTGAGGATATTCTACATGGCTATACACTCTGCCTTCCTTCATCAACATGTTAAACCCTTTGTCTCCACACATGGGGAGAAAGGCATTCAGATAGTCACTTCGCAATTGGTCTATAGTGATGTTCACAACTACACGCGGCACCTCTTGAGATATCTGTGCCCCGGCAGTAGTAACGGCTACTACAGTTAAGAAAGGAACTATAATGTTGTTCAGCTTTTTCATTCCAGTTGTTTACGTTCGAAGTCTATAAGTATAAATTATGTGATTCGACATACTTCTTAACAACAAACACAATGCCAAAATATTGACTTCTATACTAATGTATTGTGGAATAAAGTATGTCGAACAAATAAACAAGAATAAATAAATGCGCACCACTGCATGATAGATGCTTTTCCGGTTATGTCTCTCTTTTCGTATAACCCAGTAGAGAACAACTAACGGTATCGGGTTGAACAGAAGTATCAGCCAATTTGTATCCACCGTAGGATGCTTAGAGAAGAAAAACATAAACGTTATCAATAATCCTGCCAATCCTTGCAATAACATAAGAAACAAATCATATAGCCAGCAACAAGGCCTTGCTTTGCGGATGTCTATTGCGGATAGGATTATTGTCACAAGCAATAAAATAAGACAACACACCTTGGGCGAAAGTGGGAAGCCTTTGCTGAATGTCACATCTTTATCCTCTACAAGTGTTTGAGATGAAGTTACTAACGGTCTCACGCGCCCTTCACTATTTTCCACATATGCCGTACAGATATCGTGCTGTAAATAAATCGGAGAAAATTCTTGCTGAATGCGCGATGCCATTCTGTCCGCCTGCGCTCCCAGCAGTAAGTCCTGTCCGAAGTATGACCACTTGTAAGGCATAGAACTTTCATGCACAATATCACGCAGGGACTGTGACTTGGTGGACGAGGCATAATGTATTTTGCCATTAATGCAGTGTTCTATCTGATCCCTTACCCTGGTAGCACAGTTGTCATAAAAGAAATCGTATCTGTATGTCGCATTCTCCGGCAAACTGTTTGTCTTGAGTGCATCAAACAAATATGCCGTCTCTTCTGACGTCAGATTCAAGACATCCTCCCTGACGCCTGTTCCTCTTTGCTCATAATTGCGGAGGAAACTTTCCAAAGTGGTCACGCCACACAGATAATCGCATTCACCAAGCAAAAAACGCCACAAAAAGTTAGGTGTATTGAAATCAAATAACCCGTAGTTGAAGACATAATTTTGCCCGTTGTCCAAATCTTTTATCAATAGAGCCGTGTGGCCATAATATTGGTATATTTCTGTACCCGGGGAGCATGTCAGCAAACTTGCTTCCAGATTATTTGTTGCCATTGAATCGCTCCTCTGGGCATAGAAGCAGCTAAACGATGACAGAAATAACAGAATACAGAAAATTTTTCTCATTTAATAATCTGAAGAATATTTTATTTGACCCTGAATTCTCTTTTGGAGAACACCTTGCCGTTAAGATGTCTTATGACAGCCTCAAAAGAGTCGCCATGTGTGTTTACTTCCACGCTTCCCATGTTGGAATTGACTAGAACAGGGTATTTGACAACCTCGTTGGGCTCATAATACAAATCACGGTGCACGTGACCACATATCATTAGGTCTATATCCATGTCATTGAGAATCGGTGTAAACTTATTCAGACAGTCTACCGGACCGTGCCACTCATTTTTGCTTATTGTAGTAGGCATGTGTGCTATCACGATACGGAATTTTGCGGCTTTGAACAAGGGGTCTTCCTTAACAGTCTTAAGCCATTCTGCCTGTTCGGTGCGATATTGGTCGTAATCTGTTATGCCGGCATACTCAATATCATTGTCGGGCTTGTCTTCACCTGTATCAAGATTGATAAAGTACACTGGACCTAAATGCATCGTAAAATACAGATGCGGCTGACGCGGGTTAAAGTAGTCTTGGAAATGCGTCGCAAACTCTCCTCTTGTCTCATGATTGCCGCGCACATAATAGGGTGATTTGTTCTTGGCAAACAGACTTATGCACTCATCCATGAAACCTGTAAAGAAATCCTCGCCCCGATTAACTATTGAAACCATGTCACCGTTAAAGAATATCAGGTCACGGTTTTCATAGTCAGCATATTTCATCAGCGGAGTGATGACGTCTTTCCTCGCGTGGACATCGTTCACAACAACAAAAGATATGTCACTCTTAGTCTCTTCCAATGTCTTAAACGTCAAAGGGCGCTCTCTGTAAACATTAGTTGAAGCAACTTTGCCATATTGGACATAAGCGTGATCATGTTTGACCACTTCCTGCGAGAAAACTCTATAGCGGTATGTCACACCTGGTTTTAGTCCCGTGATACGCACCACATGAATGGAGTCCGTACGTTTCACCCCTATCTGAGTGTCGAAGTATTTCGGTCTGTCATATGAATAGAAATTAGTACCATCATTCGGAGCCATCTCAACCCACCCCACACTCGGTTTATCTGATATCCATACGAATG
Source organism: uncultured Bacteroidales bacterium (assembly GCA_902766625.1). Classification (GTDB taxonomy): domain Bacteria; phylum Bacteroidota; class Bacteroidia; order Bacteroidales; family Bacteroidaceae; genus UBA6382. The sequence goes on from CACXEH010000048.1 coordinate 11,540, forward strand.
TTGCTTCTGTCTGATACACATTCTGCAGATAAGGACCATGCAAAATCTTTATGGCAAAAGTCTTTAAGGCAGAAACAGTCGCCAATAATAAAACTAAAGCTAATATCTTCTTCATTTATCCCATGTTTACAATTCATTAATTTACAAAGATACGACAATTATATCATATAATGTATGCAATAGCACTGATTTAACAACTTTTTCTTACCTTAAGGCAAGCAAGTAAGCATGTACTCCATGTGAAAAACTATACCATATGAGAAGAAATAATGTATCAAGGATAAATCAATCGTCATATCGGGATAAGTAGTTTAAGATAGCGAGGATAAATATCGCCGTATCGGCTGTAGAATATTACATTGTGAAGCAAGCGGTTATTTTACATCTTTCAAACTTACCGGTCAGAAATAATATTTGTCCTCCGGTTATATCTCATCACCTACTCCTTCGCCTTGGCTATACGCGCCAGATAATCATAATGTTTTCCCTGCAAAATAAGTTCACAGGAATATCCGTGGGCACTGGCAGACTTCCGTAACGTATCAAAGTCAAGGTACAAGCAATCAAACCGCTCTCCACGGACATTCTTATATACCATTCTGTAATCTACCTCGCCATAATAACTATTGGGATTGTCTATATCATATGTACCGTCACCGTTATCATAGAGATAAATCAAATCACTGGAGTCCACCAAAACCTGTCCACCAGGGGCAAGAAGTGCATCGAGCCTCCTGAAGAACAAAGGCATACGTTCCAGTTTACCGATGATTGAAGTGCCGTTCATAAGCATCAAGACCGTGTCATACCTGCCAATCTCCTCTTCCGCAAAAAAATCCATGCACAACACATGATTTAACCCACGGGCTTTCATCACATCACAAGAGAGTTGAGACAATTCCAGACACGTCACTTTGTGTGGATAACCCATCCCGCATAACGCCAGCGAATGACAGCCGCTCGCTGCGCCAACATCAAGAACTTCACCCCGGCATAACCTCAATGCCTGACGCTCTACCAGTGGCATCTCCTGAAACGTCCTGAAAAGATAGGGTACGGGGATTTCATCCTCTTCAAAAAGAGAAGACTGCACACGGAGTTTATTGGCCTTCTGGTGATAGTAATAATCCGCTATGGCTGATCCCATAGGATCTTTGCCGGATGACAGTTTCATAAAGCAAAGATACCGAATTTCAGTCATTTCGATAAATATTGAAACACTTTTTTTATTAGCAGAAAAAACGACTCTCTATGTTTTTTTTATATTTTCCCGACATTTTCATTACACTGAAATAAAAAAAGTTGTACTTTTACAAATCAAATTAGAACAGACATAAAACATTAGATATGAAAAAATTCTTCGTTATTGCTCTTCTTGCTTGTATCGCAATAGGCATCAAGGCTGAAAAAACAAAAATTCTCGTTGTCTCTCTGAAAACCAATACAACCGTAGAATTCATTCTAAGCGAAAGTCCTACAGTCAAATTTCTCAAAGACAGCATCAAGATTGCCTCAACCACATTAAGCGGTCAGTATGCTTATGACAACGTGAGGAATCTTCATTTTGAAGAAAAGGATTTAACCGGCATTCAGGGCACACAAGTTTCTGAAAACACATTACGTATCATTTACGCAGGAACAAACAAATATGTCATCGCCGGTCTCAAAACCAATGACAACGTACGGCTCTTCAATCTATCCGGACAAGTCTTAAAGACACCTGAAGCACAAGATGGTGCGGTAACAATATCCCTCCAAGACCTTGCAACAGGAGCTTACATTATCAATGTAGCAGGAAAGCACGCTTTCAAAGTAACAAAAAAATAAGCTGTACAAAACAATCATGAAATAAGCTGGGAGAATATCTTCCAGCTTATTTCATGATATCTCACATAGCAAGACACTTACAGTCTGAAGCGGACATAGCTTGTACCGCGCGCCGTCCTTGTCTGATGGAAAGACACATACAGCCAACGGCCTCTAATATCAAGCCCCTCGGGCTCTTTGGCAAAGGCATTCAGGTCCAGCGTCTTCACAATCTTCTTTTCCTTCAAATCCAGGACATGCAGCTTGCGGTCAAACGGCACATAGCCTTCTGGCAGATAGCAATATCCCTTGTGTATGCGACTGCCCTGACTGACATAGAAGTCATTCATGACAATCGTTTCCAAAATATCAGACTTCTTGAAATGTACCTCTCCCTTTTCGTCAGAATCCGCCAAGGAAGGCATTTTGAACTTACGCATAATCTTGGGACCGCCTGTACAGCCGCCAAAAGTATAAATAAAACCATTCTCATTGTCCAGAGTCCAGTCCATATACTCATAGTCCGTTTCTGCGTCATCATCATAAAAGATACGCTGCACAATCTCGCTCCTACCGTCAAGATGCAAATCTGTAACGTAGCATGATTTCCGGCCTAAACATTCAGATATATATAGCAAAGGCATCTCCGAGTCTTTGTTGTACTTATGCAATCCAAAATTGGCATTGTTGCAGTGCGATGTATTACCTTTCAACTTAAAAGTGCGCACAACTTTCTTTTTATCCAAATCAATGATATTGCATTGCCCCTTGTTGCGAAACTGAAAACCATACTTACCATAAACTGCAAAACCCTGTGCTGAACCTGATATTTTCATTCCTGGTTCTGCCATTTCAGAAATATTGCCGACAAACTCCGCCTCAAGTAATGGCAAACGGCGCTTGGCGGAAACACTAAGTGCCAACAAACCAATTAGAATAAACAAATATTTCATATAATTACATTTTAATAGACCAACGCCAATAATCCTCTCCAAAAATATGAAGTGTCCCGCCTTCCCTGAACCCGAGAGAGCGATAGAGCCTCTGCGCTTTCTGATTGTCCGGACTGACCGCCAGCACAATCTCCTTGACTGCCATGTGTCTTGCGTGAGCAATGCCATAACGCAACAGAGCTGTTCCTATCCCCCGACCGCGCATTGCAGGTATCACCGCCAACGAGTCAATATAATACTCTCCTGCCCGCGTCTCATCATCCATAGCATCAAAAGACGTTCCGATAATATTTCTGATTATATCAAATGTCTTCTTGCGCATCTCCCTGTAATGTGTACCTTCATAAGCAATCAACAATCCGACAGGAGAACCGTCACTCAGACAAGCCACGAAAGAATGTGTCCAACTATACAACACATCATCACATTTTACCAAATCCATGAAGACGGCATGCTGGACCGGGTCAGAAATTTCCATCTCCAATGCGGCCGCCATTCCCCACACGATGAAAGAAGCATCGTCAGTCGTGGCCTTCCTGATTACAACATCATTCTTCATACGTCACTTTGCGCTTGGGCAAGACTTTTTCCTCTATCGTTTGGAAAATAATGAACAACACCGGCACTATCAGCAGCAATGCGATTGTACCTATCAGCATACCGCCGATTGTTCCGACACCAAGAGAGCAGTTTCCGTTGGCTCCGACACCCGTTGACAAGGCCATCGGCAGCAATCCGAATATCATTGTCATGCTTGTCATCAAGATTGGGCGCAAACGAACTCTCGCTGCATCCAATGCGGCTTCACCGATACCCATGCCGGCACGGCGACGCGCTGACGCATACTCTGTCAGTAAGATTGCCGTCTTGGACAACAGGCCAATCAGCATTATCAAACCCGTCTGCATATAAATGTTATTCTCCAGTCCCCATATCTTTGCAAAAATAAAACTGCCGCACAGACCGAAGGGCACAGCCAGAATGACCGCAAGAGGCACAAACAGACTCTCATAAAGTGCACAGAGAATGAGATATATAAAAATAATACATATCACAAAAACAAATGCAGTCATATTGGATGCCGATGCCTCTTCACGTGTCATACCGCCGAACTCATAGCCATAGCCGTCAGGCAGGACACCTGCAGCTACCTCACTCACAGCATTAATAGCCTGTCCCGCACTGTAGCCGTCGGCAGGTACTCCACCTATCTGTATGGACGGGAAAAGATTGAAACGCGACAGCGTTTCCGAGCCATAGATACGAGTCAGTTTGACATACTGGCCGATAGGTGACATCTCACCCTTGGAAGTCCTGACGAAATAATTGTTCAGACTTGCCACATCGGCACGGAACTCCGGTGATGCCTGAACCATGACACGATACAATTTCGTGAAACGATTCAAATTGGAGGCATAGGATCCTCCGACATAGATTGACAGTGTCTTGAGCACATCCGACGGCGACACACCATTACGTTTGCAAAGTGCAGCGTCTACCTCTACACGATACTGCGGATATTTAGTATCAAAATTCGTGTAGGCTCGTGATATCTCCTCGCGTTTATTGAGCGAGTCAATAAATAATTTTGTATATCGCTCTAAATCGGCTATCGTACCGCCCTGCTTATCTTGCAGGTGTATTTCCAAATTATTGGTACGGCCATATCCGGGAATCATGGCACCTGTATTGACCTGAATCTTCGCATTGGCGATATCTTCCGTACGACGGTAAATCTCCTCCATTATAGAGTTGACATCCTGTCCCTCACCCTTGCGTTCTGACCAGTTTTTCAGTTTGATGGTGAAACTGCCGCTTGAGGATGACTGTTCAAAGTTGGTGCTTGCACCGGCAAGCATGGAGTACAGACGTATCTCGGGAATATCCACAATGCGGCTCTTTACTTCCTCTACAATCTTGAATGTCTCTTGCAGACTCGTACCCGGCGCCGCCTGAATATTGATATATATCGTACCCATATCCTCTTGGGGAACAAGTCCCGTCTTAGTAGATTTCATCAGCAGTGCAAGTCCCGCAATGGCAACTGCCACCATAACGACAGTCAGCGGTTTATGTCCTATAAATCGTTCCACTACACCTTTGTACTTCTCCGACAGAGCATTAAAGGACGTGTCAAACGCTTTGTGGAAACGTGAAGAAAAACTCAGTTTCTCACCATTCTCCGCATCAGCATGAGGCGTCATAATCAGCGCACACAACGCAGGGCTCAGCGTTAATGCGTTAAGACAGGAAATAGCAACCGCAATAGCCATCGTTATGCCAAACTGCATGTAGAAAGTTCCTGTCACACCACCAATAAAGCAGACCGGAATAAACACAGCCATAAACACCAATGAAGTCGTAAACAGCGCAGACGTTATACCCTTCATAGCATCAATGGTCGCTTTATACGAAGACTGGTATCCTTCGTCAAATTTAGCCTGCACAGCCTCCACCACGACTATGGCATCATCTACCACCGTACCTATGACCAGCACAAGCGCAAACAGCGTCAGCATATTCAGACTAAATCCTATGGCATACAAGAAAGCAAAAGTACCCAGCAAAGACACCACAATGGCGACAACCGGGATAAATGTAGACCGGAAACTCTGCAAGAAAATATATACGACAAACACAACCAGTAGCAACGCCTCCAGCAATGTCTCCACGACACTGAGGATAGATGCGTCCAGGAAATCCTTCTTGCTCTCCACGTCAACAAGCTCCATGCCTTTGGGCAGGGATTTGCTGATTTCCTTCATTTCTTTGTCTATCTCCCCAATAATTTCATTGGCGTTGGAACCGGCAGTCTGAGAAATTCTCATGCTGACACCAGGGCCACCGTTGGTCTCACCGATAAAGTTATAGTCAGCGGCTCCAAGTTCTACCCTTCCTACATCTTTGATGCGGAGGATATCACCGTTGGGCAATGACTTGATGACCAAATTCTCATAGTCACTCTCATTCTCATAACGGCCGCGATATTTAAGGACATACTGAAATGTATTTCGGCTGTCCGCACCGAGAGTTCCTGTGGATGTCTCCACATTCTGCTCGTCGAGCACATTGTTTATCTCTGTAGCACTTACGCCGTACTTCGCCATTTTGCCTGGATCCAGCCAGATGCGCATGGAGTAATCCGCCCCCATGACACCGACCTCTCCCACACCCATGATACGTGACAGGCGCGGCTCTATATTGATTTTGGCATAATTGCTCAAAAAGTTCTTGTCAAAGGTACTGTCGGGACTGTATAACGCTATCTCTTTGATGTTGCTTGTCTGCCGTTTTCTCACAGTCAGTCCCGCCCTTGTCACTTCTGACGGAAGTCTGCCTTGTACGGTCGCCACACGGTTCTGCACATTGACCATCGCCATATCAGGATCAACACCTTTACGGAAAAACACACTGACATTGCACGAACCCGTGTTGGATGACCTTGAGGTCATGTACATCATGCCCTCTACACCGTTTATCGCCTCCTCAAGAACCACAGCGACACTCTTTTGTACTGTTTCCGCATTAGCGCCGGTGTAGTTTGCATTTACGCGCACCGTGGGCGGTGCAATCTCAGGAAACTGCTCCAGCGGCAGTTGGGTCAAACCGATGACGCCCAGCAGGACCAGAAGTACCGAGATTACGGCTGCCAATATAGGACGGTCTATAAAAGTCTTAACCTGCATAACACTCAATGCTTATTTCTTGTTCTTGACTTCAATACCGTCTTTCAGCAGGCCAGCACCCTCGGCAATGATGACATCTCCGGGTTTCAAACCTTGCTGAACCACATACTCTGTCCCATTGTTCAAGCGGTAAACCTCAACAGGCGTTGATGCGGTGACTCCGTCAACGACTTTATATACAAACACCCTGTCCTGCAACTCGTATGTGGCGGTCTGAGGGATGACCACACAACTGTCCAGTTTCGTAGGCAGCACCACGGTACCGTTGCCACCATTGCGCAACAGGCGGCCCTCGTTGGGGAAGACAGCGCGCATTGTGACCGCTCCTGTCTCTTCATCTACAATACCGCTCACCGCATTTATCCGACCCTTATACGAATACATTTTACCGTTATTCAGTTTCAGTTCCACTTCAGGAGCCTGTGCCATATATTTTTCCATTGTCCCATATTGCTCCAGTATATCCATGGCCTGAGATTCGGTAACGGAGAAATAAGCGTAAATCTCCTTATCATCTGACACGGTAACAAGCGGCTCCGCAATACTGCTGTTAACCAAAGCACCGACATGATACGGAATCATGCCAGCCGTGCCATCCAGCGGACTCTTCACGACTGTGTAAGACAGATTGTTCCTTGCGTTCACCAACTGTGCCCTGGCTTGTGCCAGTGCAGCCTCCGCCTCCAGATAATTATTGCGCGACATCTTGACTTGATAGTCACCTATAATCTGATTGGACTGCAAGCCCTCGGTGCTCTCAAGACTCAGCTTTGCCGTTGCAAGCTTTGCCTCCGACATCTTCACGTTGGCCTCAGCCTGCTTCAATGCCGCATCATAGGGCACCTGATCTATAATAAACAAAGGCTGTCCCTTGCGCACCTTGTCACCTTCATTGATACATTTCCGGGTAATTGTGCCGCTCACCTGCGGACGAACCTCAACAATTTCCTTACCCGTAAACTTTGCCGAGTATTCTGACTTAAGCAATACGCTTCCCGTTGTTATGGTAAGTGTCTTGTAGGCTTTCTTATCTTCTTTCTTCTTTTGTTTGCTGCATCCGGAGAGAATCACAACGGCAGACATCAGTACAATAATAAATATACCTCTCATACATTTGTTTTATTCAATATATTTCATTTCAGTAGGTTACAAAATTACTGCTTTTCCGCAAAATATTATCACGCCGCATTAACTTTATAGCTATTTGGCACAATGAAAATTTTTACCTGCTTATCTGTTTCACTCCTATCCTTAGGATGTATATTCCAGCCCATGGAACATACCTTCCATCCTTTAGACCTTATATTCCATCCGATGGAACGAAAAACTTATCGCCGATTATAATGATTTTCGTTGTCTATCAGCAGCAAATATTTTTAAATTTAACTCCCGCAACAGGTAAATTGTATTACCTTTGTTGGTTAATAACAAAACATATTCGTAACTATATGATGAAAAAAGCATTATTCCTTACCACAATCTTCATGTGCTTCTTTATAGTTGCACAAGCGTCAGGAAAGGTCAAGACTGTCAGCATTAAAAGCGATATTCTCGGCTGTACAAAATACTACAATGTTTATTTTCCTGACGGATATAAGACTTCAGGAAAGCAATACCCCGTTTTATACCTGTTGCATGGCCTTAGCGGCACGCACGAGACATGGGCACAGAACTATGATATGGCACGCATCGTAAATGAGACGATAGAATCAGGAATGTGTCATCCCATGATTATCATCATGCCCGATGCCAGCGGAGAAAACGCCAGACACTGCGGCCGACATACCGGGTATCAAAATCAGGAAGGATGGGCATACGAAGACTATTTCTTCAATGAACTCATTCCACATGTGGAAAAGACCTATCGCATTATCGGTGACAGGGCGCATCGTGCCATCGCCGGACTGTCCATGGGCGGCCACGGCACTTTCATGTATGCTTCACACCATCCCGAGATGTTCAGTTCAGCCTGCCCCATGAGTGCGCGTCTGACAGGCGTTACCGAAGTGGACGAAGACCATGACCAGGCTTATATCGACGACATGAAGAACAACGATTTCGTAAAAAAATTCCCGACATACAGTGCTGAGAAAATCAAGGCGATGAAGACTGTCCGCTGGCTTTTTGACTGCGGTGACGATGACAAGTTGCTTGATGGAACATTGAAAATGTATATGCTCATGAGAGAGCAAGGGTTTAACGCTGAACTGAGAGTACGCAACGGAGGACACGCACAACGATATTGGCGTGATTCACTTCCATTGACACTGACATTTGTCTCAATAGGATTCACAGAACATTAAAAACGGTTTTTAACTCTAACATAACTTACACAAAATGAAAAATTTCAAAAAACCTATATTAGTCTTCATCCTGTTCATCGTCATTCAAGCCATAGTCTCCGGCTGTGCCGCTATAGTGGCATTATTCACTAATACAGCAGAACTCGGCGACTTTATGAAATCTGGCAACAGTGAGCCCTTGGAAAAGATTTTGGCCCAACCCACGTTTCTGGGACTTACTCTCATCATATCCTCGCTACTGACAATACTTGCCGTCAGATCATTGAAGATGCTGGACATTAAGACCGCATTCAGTCGGCACGGTATCACAACCAAGGCTGCGATACTGGCGATTGTCTCCGCCCTGACAGGCATCTTTGCCATGAACATCCTCTCTGAGATTCTTGACTTGCCCAACATTATAGAAACTCAGCTGACTGGTATGTCAAACAACATATGGGGCATACTCGCCATCGCCGTCATGGGACCGCTGGCAGAGGAGGTCGTGTTCCGCGAGGGCATCCTGGGCTACACGTTACGCCATGGTACGAAACCATGGGTAGCCATATGCATATCTTCCTTGCTTTTCGGTCTGGTCCACATGAATCCAGCACAGATACCGTTTGCAACATGCATCGGCATAATTCTCGGATACATTTATTATCGTACAGGCAACATCTTCCTCACATCCATTATACACATCATTAATAACAGTGCCTCATGTATGCTTCTCGCTATCTACGGAGAGAAGGCCAATGACATAAAAATAGCAGACCTGCTCGGAAGCACGACAATAGCTATTGTATGTAGCGTCATCATGGCTGCAATCTGCTGTCTCTTGCTAAAATTATTCAAGCAAAACACTCAGGACATAGTTTATGCCCAAACAGAGGAAAACGTTGAGGAATTTGTTCCTACGCCAGAAACCGAGACGAAAGAAGAATAACGCACAACACAACTTCGCAAATATTAAAACCAAAATAAAATGAAAAAATTCTTAGTTACCGTATTTGCATCCATGATGGGATTTTTCTTGTCACTGGGCATCATTTTCTTTATGTTTTTCATCATGATGGTATCGACCATCGCGTCCTCAAGCAGCAAACCTGACTTGAAAGACAACTCCATCCTGCACATATGCCTTAACGGCATTGTTACAGAGCAAGCCCAAGACAATCCGCTGCAAGAGATTTTGGGCGATCAGGTTTCAAACGTTGCCGTAAACAAAACACTGGAAGCCATCAAGAAAGCAAAAAACATAGACAAGATAAAAGGTATCTTCATTGACGGCGGCACTCTGGCTTCAGATCCAGCCTCTTTGCAAGAAATCCGCAAAGCACTTGTAGACTTCAAGAAGAGCGGAAAATTTATCTTCTCCTATGCTGACACATACACACAGGGTGCATATTACCTCTGTAGCACAGCCGACAAAATAGCGCTCAATCCTGACGGTATACTGGACTGGCATGGCCTGTCAGCAGAACCAATGTTCTACAAAGACCTGCTTGCGAAACTGGGTATCAAGATGCAAGTATTTAAAGTAGGCACATTCAAGAGTGCCGTTGAACCATTCACCAATACAGAAATGAGTGATGCCAACCGCGAACAAGTGACATCATACCTCAACTCCATATGGAACAACTTTGTAAAAGATGTGTCTGACAGTCGCAAGTTGCCCGTTGACACCCTGCAGGCCCTTGCGGACCGTTTCATGGCAATGCAGGCTCCCGAAGATGCCGTCAAATCAGAAATGATAGACACACTTGTGTATATCGATGGTGCTAAAGTTACCCTTAAAGCTTATGCCGGCCTGAAAGAAAAAGAGAAACTTAATCTGTTGAGTGTTTCTGACGTATGCCAACTGGATGATCCGAAAGCTAAAGACAGCAAAAACAAAGTGGCAGTTTACTATGCAGCAGGCTCTATCGTTGACGAAGTGGCTTCCGGCTATAGCACCGAAGCGCAAATAGTCGGCAGCAAAGTTGTTGAAGACCTGCAGGTACTGGAGGATGATGAGAATGTCAAAGCCGTTGTTCTTCGCATCAATTCAGGCGGTGGCAGCGCATATGCTTCAGAACAAATGTGGCATGCCATCAAGAAACTTGACAAAAAGAAGCCGGTCATCGTATCTATGGGCGGCATGGCTGCATCAGGAGGTTACTATATGTCCAGTGCAAGCCAATACATCTTTGCTGAGCCAACCACCATCACAGGCAGTATAGGTATTTTCGGTATCATTCCTGACGCAAGCGAACTATTGACTCAAAAAATCGGTCTGAAGTTTGACAATGTCAAGACAAACAAGTTGGCCGACTTCGGTTCAACAGGCCGTCCGTTTAATGCGGAAGAGAGTGCATTACTTCAGAAGAGAATTGAGGCAGGCTACGCCCTGTTCCTTAAGCGCGTATCCATGGGCCGCAACAAGACACCCGAACAAGTCAACGAGATTGGCCAAGGACGTGTATGGACTGGTGAACAAGCACTGGAGATTGGTCTTGTCGACAAACTTGGCACATTGGATGAGGCCATTGAATACGCCGCCAAGAAAGCAAAGATAGAAAAAGAGTACAAAGTCACCGAATATCCAGAGGCAGAACCTTGGTACATGACCATACTCAACAAGGAAAAGAGCAGTTACTATGAGTCTCAACTCCGTGAGACGCTGGGCGAATACTTTGAGCCATTCATGATGCTCAAGAATATCAAAAATAGCAATCCTATCCAGGCACGCATGCCTTATTACCCCAACATTAAGTAGGAAATGCCAAAACCTTCCAAAAAGAATATCTCGCAATTATTACTGCCCCTTTCATTATTATATGGAATGGTAGTAACATGGCGAAATATTCTTTTTGATAAAGGTATTCTAAAGTCAAAATCATTCCAACTGCCTATAATCTGCGTCGGCAATCTCGCTGTAGGCGGTACCGGCAAGACTCCACATACAGAATATCTGGTCAAACTACTCCAAGAACAGTTTAACGTAGCTGTACTGAGCCGAGGGTACAAACGCAAGAAAAAAGGCTTTCGCATCGCAGAAACGAACAGTACGGTAGCAGATATCGGAGACGAACCTTACCAAATCAAGCAGAAATTCCCCAATATCACTGTCGCTGTTTGCAAGCAACGCGTCAAAGGCATAAAACAATTACTAAAAAGCGACATTGCGCCAGATGTAATCTTATTGGACGATGCCTATCAGCACAGATATGTCAAAGCAGGACTGAATATACTCCTTACCGACCAGCACAGACTGATTTATAAAGATCATCTCCTGCCCTACGGGCATCTGCGCGAAGGGTTTGAAAGTAGAGACAGAGCAGACATTGTGATTGTCACCAAATGCTCTCCAGACATTACACAAAACGAAATGCGTGAAATCGAGCATGGATTACGCCTGAATCCTCATCAGAAATTATTTTTTAGTACATTCCGTTACGGGGATTTATTATCTGTATGGGGAGATAACACACGAAAGTTGTCCGCTTTTACAGAAAACACCAAAGTGTTCCTTTTGACAGGCATCGCCAACCCAAAGCCTATACTAAACCTTTTGCACGGAACTAAAGCGGAGATTACATCCATTTGCTATCCTGACCACCATCATTTCACACCAGGCGACATCAGCCACATCAACAAGAAATTTAACGCTTTGTCTCAAACTGGCGACGCACTGATTATCACGACTGAAAAAGACGCATCACGCCTGAAATTCGTACAAGGGCTCAGTGAAAGTGTCTTGAAACACCTTTACTACCTTCCAATTGAAATAGAGATACTTAACAATCTAAAAGCGACATTCAACAACATCATTATTGAATATGTTAGACAAAATCAAGGAAACAGCCTTATGGCTTAAAACTCAGGCAAAAGGTTTTGAACCCAAAATTGCCATCATCTTAGGCAGCGGCCTCGGAAATCTGGAAAAAGAAATCAACGTCAAATTGGAGATTGCATACAAAGACATTCCCAACTTCCCTGTTTCTACAGTAGAAGGTCACGCAGGAAAATTGTTATTTGGAAATTTCGGAGGCAAAGAGATTGTTGCCATGAGCGGCCGCTTTCATTATTATGAAGGCTACTCCACCAAAGAAACGACATTTCCTATCTATGTCTTCTATCAGTTAGGCGTTAAAGTCCTTTTGGCCAGCAATGCTGCAGGCGGTCTGAATCCTGGTTTTCGTATAGGCGACCTGATGGTTATCACAGACCATATCAACATGATTCCAGATCATCCCTTACGTGGCAAAAACATCCCTCCAGGACCACGTTTCCTGCCTTTGGGCGACGCTTATTCCCCACGCTTGATATCACTGGCGGAACGCATTGCTGTCAAGCACGATTTTACTTTACGCGACGGTATCTATCTGGCTGATTCCGGACCGACTTACGAGACAATGGCAGAATACCGCATGTATCGTCTGCTCGGTGCTGACGCAATAGGCATGAGTACTGTACCCGAAATCATTGTAGCGCGTCACTGCGACATGGAGTGCTTCGGCATCAGTGTCATCACGAACAGCGGATACAAGAGTGCCCTCGTCACCCACGAGGAAGTCAAAGATACTGCTGACGATGTTGCACCAAGAATGTCACTTCTTTTCAAAGAACTCATCGAAAACATTGAAATATAAGCCATGTTGAAAGCAATACTTGCCCTTAGTCACTGGTTGGCAAATTATACATCTATCTTTATAATCGGCATAGCCATATTTACATTCTTCGTTCCTGACACTTTCAAGTGGGTTTCAGGTACTACACAAACAGTCATTTTAGGACTCATCATGCTCACCATGGGGTTAACGCTGTCAACTGAAGACTTCAAGATACTGGCCAAAAGGCCAATGGATATTTTTATCGGTGCTTGTGCCCAATTTCTCATCATGCCTTGCGTGGCTTATCTTTTGGTGAAGGTGTTTCATCTTGAGCCTGCGCTCGCCATCGGTATCCTGTTGGTTGGATGCTGTCCCGGAGGTGTATCAAGCAACATCATGTCTTTCCTGTGCCACGGTGATGTAGCCTTTTCAGTCGGGATGACCTGCGCCTCTACCCTCCTTGCGCCTGTCATGACTCCATTCCTGATGCAGGTAGTAGCAGGAGAAATTGTGGAAATCAATGCAGTAGGTATGTTTATCAATATACTTATCGTCACTGTCATGCCTGTCAGTCTGGGATGCTTCTTAAACTATATCTATAGCAAAAAAAGTTACTTTCCTACCTTACGCTCACTGATGCCGGGCATCAGCGTAATTTGTCTTGCGTGTATCGTCGGCGGAGTCATCTCTACCGTGCACGATCCGCTCATAGAGCGCGGAATGGTATTGTTCCTATGGACATTCGCCATAGTGTTCTGTCATAACACACTGGGCTACCTGCTTGGCTGGGTTGCAGGCAGAATGGCACAATTCAACACGGCAAAGAAACGCACCATCAGCATTGAGGTTGGCATGCAAAACGCAGGATTGGCAACCAATCTGGCAACGATATTCTTTACCACACAACCTCTCGCCGTACTGCCTTGCGCCATTTCCTGTGCATGGCATTCTATTTCAGGCACGCTCCTGGCCGGCATTTATCTGCAATATGACAAAATAAAAGGAAACAGGAAACTCGCATAACTGCAACAGAATAAAAAATAATGAAAACAGACAAGAAAACCGACATATCTTCATTAGGTGAATTTGGATTAATCAAGCACCTGACTGAAAACATCAAACTTGAGAACTCTTCTTCGGTCAAGGGTGTAGGCGATGACTGCGCCGTACTGGATTACCCTGACAAACATGTTCTTGTAACCAGCGATATTTTGATGGAAGGAATCCATTTTGACCTTACCTACTGCCCACTTAAACATTTGGGCTACAAGGCTGCCATGGTTAATTTCTCCGACGTATACGCCATGAACGGCACACCGCGTCAACTTGTCGTGAATATCGCCGTTGACCGCCGTTTCAGTGTGGAGGACATTGAGACAATCTATGACGGCATCCGTCTGGCATGCGAACATCACCACGTGGATATTGTAGGCGGAGACACCTCATCATCGCTCACCGGACTCGTTATCAGTCCGACTTGTATCGGCGAAGGCGAACAAGGTAAAATTGTTTATCGCAGCGGTGCCAAGGACACTGATTTAATTTGTGTATCGGGCAATCTCGGAGCGGCTTACATGGGCCTGCAACTTTTGGAACAGGAAAAAGCTGTGTTCAACCAACAACAGAAGGAAGGAAAGAAAAACCTCAGTTTCCAACCTGATTTTGCCGGTAAGGAGTATATCCTTGAACGCCAGCTCAAGCCAGAGGCACGGCGTGACATCATTGAAGCGCTGAAGAAAGCCGACATCCTGCCTACAGCCATGATGGATATCTCTGATGGTCTGTCGTCGGAACTTATGCACATCTGTGACAGCAGCAAGACCGGCTGTCTGGTCTACGAAGAACGCCTGCCACTGGATTACCAGACCGCAACTATGGCAGAACATTTGAACATGAACGTGTCAACATGTGCGCTCAATGGTGGTGAGGATTACGAACTGCTCTTCACTGTAGATTTGGCAGACTACGATAAAGTCAAAAATCTGGAAGATGTCCACATTATAGGGCGCATTACCAAGGCTGAACTGGGATGCCAACTTGAGACACGCGACGGACAGGATTTTGAGTTGAAGGCACAGGGATGGAATCCTTTGAGATAACATTCTTTTTCCTATCATCAGAAATTTAATTAAAACAATAAGAAATGAAGCACAACAAAGCCTTACTCTCATTGGGATTAATCTGCGCTTCCACACCATTATATTCAGCAAAGAAACCCAACATTATTTTCTTTTTGGTTGATGACTACGGATGGGTTGACAGCGAAGTTGCCTTTGGCGAAGAAGTCTATCCCCATAACCTGCGTTTTAACACTCCTAACATGAAACGCCTGGCAGAGAAAGGGACCATTCTGACAAACGCATATGCATGTCCTCTCTCCACGCCGACACGTTCCAGTCTGATGACGGGTATGCATGCCGCTCATGAGAAAATCACTACATTTACATCTCAATACATCAATACGCCTACCGACTTCTCCGGTGGCGGAAGTGGCTTGAGCCTGCCCAACGATGAAGATGTCTTCGCACGCGGCGAATGGAATTATAACGGTCTGTATCCCGTCAATGCAGAGCGATTCCCCCTGGACTCCATGCTCAACAATGCCCTACCCGTTACACCCATGGTACAAATTCTTAAGGATAACGGCTACTACACCATCCACGTAGGCAAAGCGCACTGGGGCGTGGAGGGCAACCCTGCCGCCAATCCTTACAACATGGGCTTTGTTGTCAATGTTGCCGGTGCAAACATCAGCCATCCGCGCTCTTATCTTGGCACAGACAATTACGGCAACACACCTGAATTGTGGAGTCAGCTGGCGGTTCAGAATATGGCGCAATATTACGGCACAAACGTCTTCCTGACAGAGGCTCTGACCCGTGAGGCTCTCAAGACGATGGACTACCCTATCCAGCATAATCAGCCATTCTACCTCTATCTCTCCCATCACGCCGTACATACACCTATCACTGCCGATGAACGCTTTTACGAGAAATATCGTGCCAAAGGCATGGACAAGAAACAGGCAAAATATGCCTCAATGGTAGAAGGCGTAGATAAGAGTCTGGGGGATGTCATGGATTATATGGAGAAAAAGGGCATTGCAGATAATACCATTATCATATTCTACGGTGACAACGGCGGTCATGCCGCCAATACGTCCAAGGGGGGCGTCGCACACACCCAGAACAAGCCTCTGCGCGAAGGCAAGGCCTCTGTCTATGAAGGCGGCATCCGTGAGCCGATGATGGTTTACTGGCCTGGAAAAACTGTTGCGGGCACACGCGTCAACACCCCTGTCTCCTGCGAAGATTTCTTCCCATCCATCCTGGAAATGGCAGGCATCAAGTCCTATGAAACCCATCAACAGATTGACGGACAGAGCTGGGCAAGACTCATTTCCAAGGGCTCACTATATGCGGCGAAAGCACAAAAGAGAGGTTTGATTCAGAATCAGAGAGACGCCTATCATTTCGCCATTCCAGAAAGCATCTCCGGATTAGACCCTGAGAGAGTCATTATCAGTCACATGCCTCACCAATGGCGCTTCGATGACCAGAAAGACATAGACTTCATGAGTGCTGTCCGTAAGGGTGAGTGGAAACTTGTATACCGTATGCACAACGCCATCACACCGGGCCATAAGGGCGCTTTTGAACTCTATAACCTCAAAACTGACATTGGCGAACTTAACGATGTAGCCGGTCAACATCCTGAAAAGGTTACCGAACTGGCTAAAATCTTAGGTAGCAAACTGCGTGAATGGAACGCCACCATGCCTATCGTTAAGACAACAGGCAAGCCATGTCCGTTGCCGGATGAGATACTTTAATTACATTGTAATATCATAAATAACATGGGGCGGCTTATGCATGAGCCGTCCCATGTCATTATTTCACATTCCCTGAACTGTATCCGCAGTACCCGTATCTGAATTTACGGAACAGATATGACATCTGTCCCCGTAAAGATTTCCGTTCCATGCCATGGAACATACGTTCCAGCCAATGGAATATACATTCCAGCCGATGGAACAGAGAACTTATCGGCGAAAAAAATGTCCACACTACGCACAACCCTGGCAACATTCACGCATCGCTCAGCCTGACATAAACATTTTATAAAAAAAGTATGTACCTTTGCAGTATGAAACAAGATTTCTATTGCCCCGACGGAAAAACAGCGCTACTCATATCAGGTGGCGTGGATAGCGCTGTAGCAACCCACATAATGGTTGAGCGTGGCATAAAGCCTCACCTCTTCTACATAAAAATCGGCATGGACGGGGAAGACTCGTCGTGCACCAGTGAAGAAGACATAGAAATCTCCCAAGCCATAGCACGCCAGTATCACCTTCCCTTAGACGTTATTGACCTCCAGCAGGAATACTGGGACAGGGTTGTAGGCTATGTCATCAACCGTGTCAAGAATGGCCTGACACCCAATTCGGATGTAATGTGCAACAAACTGGTCAAATTTGGCGCTTTCGAGGAAAAGGTCGGAAAGGATTTCGACTACATTGTCACCGGCCACTACGCACGCACTTGGAAGGATACAGACGGACAACTCTGGCTACTGTCAGGCATTGACCCTGTGAAAGACCAGACGGACTTTCTTGCCCAGTTAGACTCGCTGCAGATATCAAAATGTATTTTCCCCGTCGGTGGACTGCCTAAGTCAGAGGTACGCCGCATCGCAGAGGAACAACACCTGTTGTGCGCTCACCGCAAGGACAGTCAAGGCATCTGCTTCCTGGGAAAAATCAATTATAACCAATTTATATCCCGTTTTCTCGGCGAGAAGGAAGGTGACATCATTGACATAGACACCAGCAAGGTATTGGGCAAGCACAAAGGCTATTGGTTTCATACCATCGGGCAACGCAAGGGGCTGAGACTGGGTGGCGGTCCGTGGTTTGTAGTCAAGAAAGACATCGCCAACAACATCCTCTATGTCGCCAACGGCTATGACACCCGTCTGCAATATGGAAACTCTTTCCACCTGGCTGACTTCCATGTTCTTACCGCCAATCCGCTAAGCACAGAACACAGCAACGATATCCGTTTTAAAATCAGACACACTGAACAACCCATCGCAGGCAAGATGACCTACACCCCGCAGGGCTGGTTCATCGAAAGTTCTGAGCTTATTCAAGGTATCGCTCCAGGACAATTCGGAGTCATTTACGATGCCGAAGGACAGCGTTGTATCGGCAGTGGCGAGATTGCCCCGAAAGAATGACCCGCCACCCTAATCGGAAAACTTAGGTAAACCCCTGTATCAAACGGTCTTACTCTACCCTTACTTTGCGTGATGTAGCTTCTCCGTTTGCATATATCAGCTTCTGTATAACGATTTCGTGTGAAGGAAGTTGGGTTATGCGTTGTCCCTTCAGATTATAATACTCCACAGCTACTATAGGACTATCATGTACGACAACAGGTTTTATACCTGTGTTGATGGTATCGGCACCGATAAGACTCAGCGGAGTATTAACCGTCAGGCTGTTGGTCTGTTCTATCGTTGGACGGTTAAAAACCGCCGCATAGTTTCCTCCGTCAGCATAACGCCCGAACGTCTGCCAACGTGACTGGGCTTTATACACCAGACTGTCTGTCCAAGTGCCGTCAGCCGCCTGCAGGCTGATAAAAGCATCATCAGAATTATCAAGCTTAAACGATGCGTGCAACTGCGTGAGGGGAGTCTTACCGTCACACCATACTATCTTGTAGCCATGGGCCGGAATAATGGTGCTCACACCTTCCGGTGCTGTTATGCGGTATTTCTGCAGTTTGCTGCGGTTGTCGCTCAGGAACATCCCGGCGACATCAATATCGTCATCTGTTGCATTGTACAGTTCCAGCCAGTCGCTCTTTTTGAAATAGTCGTTGATATAAATATCATTCCCGGCACTCACCTCATTGATACGTACCGGTGAGGCACCAGGCGCATAAGCTGCCCCTTCACCTGTTACAGGTTCATACACAGCCCTCACAGAGTATTGACCTTTAGCCATTGCCGCAGAGATATTAAAGACAGAGTCGCTGCTTCGCGCCACATTGTCAACCTGCCACTCCTTAAAGGCATAGCCCGCCGGAGCTGACGAAGTCAGGACAATGGGTTGAAACAATTTGCCGTTAAACTTGCCCGTAGGTATTTCCAATCCGTTCAGCAATAACTTGCCGTCTTTGATGTTGGAGGATATTTCCATGTCCCACGGTTCATCTAAGCCCAAAGTAGTTTTGAGGTTTTTGATTAGCGTCACATAGCGTTCCTCACGGTCAGAGATGCGCTTTGCCAAAGTGTCCGCCGATGCCATGGGACTCAACTCTTCCAGCGCCATAGCCGGTTTGGTTAATGCAGTCATCGAATCTATCACCGGCAAGCATCGCTCGGGAGAAAACACACTGCCACCCATAATACAATAAGCATCAATAAACTGCTTCTTGAATTTAGGATTTTTCATCATATTGTTGAAAATCTTGACCAGTTTACCCGTACCTTTGGTAATCTGGGCAATCATATCCATATCGCGATAGGCAGCATCTAAATCATGCAACACCACATGAAACTTCGCATCATCGGTGCGGGCGCGAAACCCTTTAATGTTTTTAAGACCATACCTTAACCAATCCTTATTGCCCGTATAGATTTCTGTTGCCATATAATAGCAATACTCGTCAATATCGACCAGATTGGCTATTTTCTGCCAGATTTCATCATTGGTAGGCGATGTTTTTAGTCTTTGCGTTGCCAGTTCATACCATTCCAGCAACTTCTTATCGTCACCTGCTTTAATATCCCAGTCGTTCTCCCATTGGTCTATCTCATCATCGTCAATGCCGTAATTACTATACGCAAAATGCCTGTTGCTCTGCTCACGCAGATTGAGCATGCCGAGATACTTTCCATTCAAGAAAATATGCGCAGGCTGCCATGCCTGAGCGTCAACATACGCCCCACTGGTACGCACAAGCTCTTGCACAATAGGGTCATATATGCGGCAATATGGATCCTGTCCTCCGTTGCGGACAAGAAAACTTTTCAACTTGATATGAGGTTTGGTAGAGAATACAGGATACTGAAAGAAATTGTTGAATTCATAAATTTTATTAGCCTTCAGTTTGAATGATGTGCGACATTCAAAATCGTCATTGCCGGCTGAAAAACGTGTCCATCCTCCAAAGACAGAAAAGGTGGCTTCCTGATTCAGCACCTCATTCCACACGCCGTGTTCAGGTACAAAATATTCCATATTGACAGGGCGCTCCCAATCCATATTCTGATTATGCTTTGTCGACTGGTTATTACCTGAGCGTCCGTTTACTCCCTTGACATAAATACCTATAGAGTCGTCAAAGAAATTATCCGGATGGGTTGACACGCTCAAAATCGGCAAAGTGAAGTCTTTATCATATTTAATAAAAGAACGTGTCACGACAGGACTGTTCAGATAATTCTCACGTACAAGCATAAAACGGAATATCGTAGTTGTATCCGTGACAAAATGCCCGTCAGAGCTTACCTTACTCTTACCTGGGACTGGTGCGGAGCAGTCTGTAGTATAATACAACGTCGTATTGTCTGGTATGGTCACATTGAGTTCCGCCTTGTCAGAAAACAGTCCACCCTTTCTATCCACAACAGGAGCAGCCAGACGAATCCGTGCGATAGAGGTACTATTGTTAGATGCCTCCGGAGTAGGCTCAGAAGTAAACTCCCATTTGTCAGCGCTGTCAATGATGCGCATATATGAACATCTTGAAATAGCAGAAGGATAATTAACTGCATCAATAATATCTGTCCCATTGGATTTCAATAACTCTATGAAGCCACCGTCTGCATCCATTTTAAAAGGGATTTGCCCTTTAGCATAGGGCCCATAAAAACCATCTGCGAAATTATGGTCAAACCATATATTTTTAAATCCGCCGGCAGGAACCTTGCCATTATCAGCTGTTAATATTCGCGTCTTGACAACACCTTCAGCGTCTGTATGGCGAAGGACAATGCCATTAAGACTGGTTGCCGTGTCAGTCGGATTATAGATTTCTATCCAACCTCCGTAGTTGTAGGACGGGTCTATAAACATATCCACATTGGCTACCTGAATCTCATTGATATACAATCCACGCTCAGCTCCGTAGCCCGGCAATGATACGAAGAAAAGCAAAAACAGTATTTTTAGTATACGCGACATCATAAAAACGGTAATGTCCGACAAAGCATTAAGCCAAAATCGGATACAAATGTAATAAAAAAACATAAACTTAATATTTTATATAGCTCTCCAAAGATGTATTTTGTCAGCTATTTTTCACCATAATCGCGTTGCTTTTATTTTAGAACAACAAAGAAACCTTATTTTGAAAAACCCACTTATCAAATTTTGACGGCAGTTCTTAGTATCACGTTTCATTGTCTTTTTCAAAACTAATTATCGGTTGAAAATGGTCATAAACATCATTTCATTGGGAACAAAAATCGTAATTTTGCATACAGAAACTAAATCATAAGAACATGAATATAAAAATAAGTCACACCAACCAACCACGATGGAACAACATTACAATTAGGTCTCATATGCCTGATTCACTTAAAGAGTTGGATGAAATGGCTCACAACCTATGGTGGACATGGAATACAGAAGGATACAATCTTTTCCATGACATCGACCCTGTAGAATTTAAAAAAGTTCATAAGAACGTCATTGAAATGCTTGGCAATCTGAGTGCAGAGACTTTGGAGAACCTTGCTGAAGACAGCACCTTTATCGCCCGGATGAATACCGTATACAAGCATTTCCGCGAATATATGGATGAGAAGCCTGACAAGACTCGCCCATCTGTAGCATATTTCTGCATGGAGTATGGTCTATACCACTTTCTCAAGATCTACTCCGGTGGTCTTGGCATTTTGGCTGGAGACTATCTGAAACAAGCTTCTGACAGTAATGTCGATATGGTAGCCATTGGTATATTGTACCGATATGGCTACTTCACACAAGAGCTTGCCATGGACGGTTCACAGATAGCGAAATATGAGGCACAGGATTTCGACCGCTTGCCCATTAACCAAGTAATGGACGAGAATAACAAGCAGATGATTCTTGAAGTGCCATTCCCCGGCTATACGCTTTATGCTAAAATTTGGCGTATTGACGTAGGACGCACAAAACTGTATCTCCTGGATACAGATTTTGATATGAACTCGGAATACGATAAAAACATTACACATACGCTATATGGAGGCGAATGGGAAAACCGTCTCAAGCAAGAATACCTGTTGGGTATAGGCGGTATGCTTTTGCTCAACAAACTCAACATTAAGCGTGACATATATCACTGCAATGAAGGACATGCCGCATTCTGCAATGTGCAACGTCTGGTCGATTATATCCAGACTGGACTGACCTTTAACCAGGCACTTGAGCTTGTTCGCGCCTCTTCATTATATACCGTCCACACTCCCGTACCCGCAGGACATGACTATTTCGAAGAAGGCCTTCTCAGCAAATACCTTGGTTCATATCCCGAGAAACTGGGTCTCAGCTGGGATGATTTCATGGGCTTAGGACGCACCAATCCGGAAGATAAGAATGAGAAATTCTGCATGTCGACATTTTTGTGCAATACTTGTCAAGAAACCAACGGTGTAAGTTGGCTACACGGACAAGTCAGCAAAAAAATGTTCAATGGCATTTGGAAAGGATATTATCCCGAAGAGAGCCACGTGGGCTACGTCACCAATGGCGTACATCTCCCGACATGGGCTGCCCGTGAATGGAAAGCATTTTATGAGAAAACGTTCGGCAAGGATTTCTATAAAGACATGTCAAATGAAAAAATATGGGAGAAGATTTACAGAGTGCCCGATCAGGAGATATGGAACATCAGGACGACATTAAAAAACAAACTCGTGACCTACATCCGCGACCGTTTCCGTGAGAGTTGGCTGAAAAACCAAGGAGACCCGTCGCGTGTCGTATCCCTATTAGACAAAATCAATCCTAACGCTTTGCTCATTGGGTTCGGGCGCCGTTTTGCGACTTACAAACGTGCTTACTTGCTCTTCAATGATTTGGAGCGACTGAAAAAGATTGTCAATAATCCCGATTATCCCGTACAATTCATTTACGCCGGCAAGGCTCACCCGGCTGATGGTGCTGGACAAGGATTGATAAAACGTATCTACGAAGTATCTCAAATGCCAGAGTTCTTAGGAAAAATCATCATTCTAGAAAACTACGACATGGAATTGGCACGCCGTTTAATATCTGGCGTAGATATCTGGATGAACACGCCTACCCGTCCGTTGGAAGCCTCAGGCACGTCAGGAGAGAAAGCACTGATGAATGGCCTGCTGAATCTTTCCGTATTGGACGGATGGTGGTATGAGGGATATCGTGAAGGCGCAGGATGGGCTTTGACAGAAAAACGCACTTACACGAACCAAGGATATCAAGACGAACTGGATGCATCCACAATATATAATATTTTGGAACGTGAAATCATTCCACTGTATTATCAGCGTTACACCAACGGCTATTCTCACGGTTGGATAGAAACCATAAAGAACTCCATTGCCCAAATAGCGCCTCACTACACAATGAAGCGCCAACTGGACGACTACTACGAAAAATTCTATAATAAAGAGGCAGAACGATTCAAGATGCTCTCTGAGAATGACAACGCTAAAGCTAAAGAATTGGTGGCATGGAAGGAATCCGTGGCAAGCGTATGGGATAATATCCGTGTCGTTAGCATACAAAAGGATGATAACAATGTCGTTTCCATGTATAGCGGAAAGAAGTTTAGCATCACGGTCAACATTGACGAGCAAGGACTCGATAATGCACTTGGTGTAGAGATGGTTATTCTTACAACTAACGAGAAGAACGAAGAGGTGCTTTACAAAACATTACCGTTTGAAGTTGTTAAACGTGAAGGTAACATCTATACATTCAAATTGACTGAAAGCATTGATGATGCCGGCAGTTTCAGATTGGCTTTCCGTTTTTTCCCGAAGCATCCACTCATGGCTCATCGACAGGAATTCTGTTATGTCACATGGTTTAACGAATGACACTATCAACTAACAAATAATTCCTGACACATAAGAAACACTGAATAAAGTGTGTCTGCCACAGATATCATGAGCCCCGGAAGCAAACTTCCGGGGCTCATGATAGTATTTTCTGACCAATGTCAATGATGCTGTTTCTTCAATAATTCGGCTTCATTTCCGAAGTGCTATACGACAGAAAGCTATCTTCTCGTAACAACTCTTCTTGCCACACTCAAACAGAACACCTACGGTACCTGCATCTATCTGCACCAAATCGGAATAAGCCGCTTTACCAGGATATATGGTTGTATGAACACGCCACGAAGCACCATTGTCCCTACTTTCTTTCATGACAAGATTCTCACGTCGCACCTTAGACGAGGGATTAGTAAAAAGCAACATCTTAGACAATTTGCCGTTACGTTTGCGTACAGATAAAATACTTCCCTGACACACAGGTTCTATCAGTTCTTCAGAGAATGTCATATCTCCGCTGTAACTCTCTCCTCCATCCTTACTTACCAGATAAGCGCGACAAGGATGCTGCTCACGGTATGTATACATACGCATGTTTTGGATAATGTGGTGACGGGGTGTCTCTGCAATGGTACTTTCGTCACCGCCTACCTGACTCTGCACTGCTCCTAAACGCCATATCATGCCATGATCATCAGAATAAATGATATGAGAATGCGTCAGCATATTTTCCGTATGGTTGCACGGGACAACAATTCTTCCCGTCTTTGACATTTGGATAGCGTGGCAAGGCCCTGTAGCATACCACTGCCATGACGGCTTCTTGGTGTCGGTCGTTATCTCCCGAGGAGTTGACCATGTAGCACAAGTATCCAAGGACTCCATGACAAATACACGACGCGTGTCTATACTGGTCTGTTTCCTTATTTCTTCAGAGACATCACGACCATTGTTCCATGTGCACACTAAGATAACCTTCTTAGCCACAGCATCCCATACTGGTGCAGGGTTACCGCAGACATTATCCTGATTATCCCATATCACACGTAATGCGCTCCATGTCCGTCCGCCGTCATCAGAACGCTTCATAACCATGTCTATGTCGCCACTGTCCTTACGGTTCAGTCTGCGTCCTTCACAAAATGCGAGCAAGGGACCATTGGGAACTTTTATTATCGCCGGAATACGGAAAAAAGCATAACCCTCTTTGCCTGCCTCAAATACATCAACATATTCCGTAGAGAACGAAGCAAGGGATGCACCTACAAACAACAGGAGAAACAAAAAACGTCTCATACCATTTTTAGAACTAAGAGATTTATCATCCTCATGCCTTCTTGGAACAATACTTTTTCACTATAAAGAATAACGCTACAAGGGCTACAAGAATACATATGCCATATTTAATCGGATCTTCATAGACCTTCAGTGCTTCATTGAGTTGCTCAAACGGTACAAGTTTTTGCAGATACCAACCCAGTCCGGCTAAGACAATGTTCCACGCTCCTGCGCCTATGGCTGTATAGAGTAAAAAATATCCAAAATTCATCTTCGCGAGACCGGCAGGGATGGAAATGAGCTGACGGATACCTGGTATCAAGCGGCCTATTAATGTTGCAATGGCACCTTTGCTGTCAAAATATGCCTCTGCCCTCTCCATCTTTTCCTGATTAAGCAAACAGATATGCCCTAACCTGCTGTTCACAAATTTATACACAATGGGGCGCCCTACATAGTAAGATACAACATAATTTATCGCAGCACCGATGCAAGAGCCCAATGTCGCAAAAACAATGACAAGCGGTATACTCATTTCGCCCTTCTCTGCCGCCATATATGCTGCCGGAGGAACCACTATCTCTGAAGGAAATGGTATGGCAGAACTCTCTACGGCCATCAGTATAGTCACATTCAAATAGTTGAGTTCATCCAACAAACCTTGAAACAAATCTGTAAGCATAGCTATGATTATTTCTGCATTTTAGCCCATGTATCTTTCAGGCTAACTGTACGGTTAAACACTAAATGTTCTGGTGTGGAATCCTTATCAGTGCAGAAATATCCTATGCGCTGAAACTGGAAATGATCCAAAGGTTTGGTATTTGCCAAATACGACTCAACATAGCAACAAGGCCTAATCTCCAGAGAGTTCTCGTTAATCATCTTTTTCATTGCCTCTACGGGCGTCATGTTTTCTTCTTTCTGGAGCCGTGCCAGTTCGTCACGAGGATTTTCTATTTTCCACAGACGGTCATACATGCGCACTTCTGCCTTAATAGCATGTGCCGTGCTTACCCAATGGATTGTTCCCTTTACCTTACGGTTGGATTCCGCCTCGCCCGTCTTGGTCTGAGGAATATATTCAGCATATACCTCTTCCACATTGCCTTCTGTATCCTTTTTGCATCCAGTGCAAGTCACGATGTAAGCATTTTTCAGACGGACTTCATTACCAGGTGTCAAACGGAAATATTTTTTGGGAGCATCCTCCATAAAGTCCTCACGCTCTATCCATAGCTCACGGCTGAACGTTATCTTATGACTTCCTGCCTCTGGGTCTTCGGGATTATTAACAGCGTCCAACTCTTCCGTTTTTCCTTCAGGATAATTAGTAATAACCAGTTTCACAGGATTAACCACTGCCGCCACACGTGTCGCTTTCTTATTCAAATCCTCACGCACAGCCGACTCCATCAGAGCCATATCGTTCAAAGCGTCATACAGGGTGTAACCTATTCTGTCAACAAACATCCTTATCGCCTCTGGCGTATAACCGCGACGGCGGTATCCGCAGATTGTCGGCATACGAGGGTCGTCCCATCCTGAAACTAATCCTTCGTTCACAAGTGCCAGCAGATTACGTTTGCTCAACAAAGTATAGTTTAGGTTCAATTTGTTGAATTCATATTGTCTTGAGCGGTTATCATCCAAGTCCTCTCCTTTTTTCAACCAGTCGATGAAGAGGTCGTACAAAGCACGATGTGACACGAATTCAAGCGTGCAAAGCGAATGTGTCACACCCTCAAAGAAATCGCTCTGCCCGTGAGCGAAATCGTACAACGGGTAAGCTTTCCATTTGTCTCCCGTACGATGATGAGGCGTTTTTACGATACGATAAATCAACGGATCACGGAAGTGCATATTTGGACTCGCCATATCTATCTTGGCACGCAACACCATGGAGCCTTCCTCTAATTCACCACTGTTCATCTTGTTGAACAGGGCAAGGCTTTCCTCTATCGGTCTGTCGCGATAGGGACTATTGGTACCGGGTGTCGTCGGAGTACCTTTCTGTGCGGCTATCTCCTCCGGGGTCTGTTCGTCAACATACGCCTTTCCTTCCTTTATCAATTCCACTGCAAAGTCCCACAACTGCTGAAAGTAGTCTGAAGCATAGTACACATTCTTCCACTGGAATCCAAGCCATTTGATATCCTCCATAATGGCATCGACATACTCCATATTTTCTTTCGTCGGATTGGTGTCATCAAAACGGAGATTACATACACCACCGTACTTCTCTGCAATTCCGAAATCCAGACATATTGCCTTGGCATGACCGATATGAAGATATCCGTTAGGCTCTGGCGGGAAACGTGTCTGCACGCGACCACCGTTCTTACCTTCTGCCAAATCTTTCTCTACAATCTGTTCTATGAAATTAAGGCTCTTCTTAGAAGCCAACTCTTCATTTTCTGCCTTCATAATTATAATTATTTTATCATTTATCTCATGTTACGGGCTCTGTATATACGTTCTTTCGCCTCATTGATTTCTTGTATTTTACGGGTCGCCGCTTCTTTTACGTCGTCGCCCAGCGTCGCCACCTTATCAGGATGATATTGTATCACCATCTTACGGTAAGCATGGCGCACTTCCTCATCTGTGGCATCCGGACTAATGCCAAGCACTTTGTAGTCGTCTTCAAGACTATTGCCACCCATGGCAAACAGCTGATCCACCACGCCTGGATTGAGACCTAAGGCTGACGCTATCTGGCGCAAAGCGTCCTGTTCAACTTTGGTCATTGTGCCGTCAGCCTTGGCAACCTCTGCCAAAAAGGATATGAGCTGCAGCCGATGTTCACTTGGCATAGTCTGGGCTATCCTGCCACAAGCCGCATCCAATTGTGTACGCCACACTGCTTCGCCCTTGCTCTTACGCAAGCTGAAACAGTCTTTCAGTATCTTCTCTCCCTTCGCTACGGTACTCTCTCCGAAATTCTCGCGGATAAAACGACGCATGAACTCCATCTCCGAGTGCATTATCTTGCCGTCAGCCTGAATGATGTGCGCCGAGAGTATCATCAGCGAATACATGAAACCTTCTCTTGGGCTTCTGGTTTGGTAGCGGTCATACCGGTCATCCATTGACTTCGGCGATGCGAGCAACATGCTCTCTATAGCCGAACCAATCAGGTAGCCCATCACACCGCCCCAAAAACGGCCATACATAAAGCCGACCAGCGCACAAAACCACTTCACATAGCCCATTCCTGTCTTTTTTTACATCGTGAACGAATGCTTACCTGCCGTCAGACGTTTCGTTCTGCCTTTCCATTTTACGTCCGCCGTCGTACCTTCTGGTACAGTTACTTTCAGTTTGAGGCTTCCGGCATTTTCCTTCAATCTTAACTCTATCTTGCCATATTTTGTCACAAGACTTGTGTTAACCCATTTCAAACCGCAAAGGTTGGGCGCTATGTCAAATGTCTTAAAGCCGGGAGAGGTCGGTTTGATACCACACACATTACGGCCCAGTATGACAGTCATGCTACTTGCCCAAGCGTGATTGGTTCCGCCGTAGCCTTTATAGTCCCAAAACTCAAAGACAGTCGTCTCATCCTTGAAGGACATCATATTGGAGTATTGTTGTCTGGCACGCTTCAGCGCCTCTTCGCCTTTGCCCATTTTGAACAACGCTTCTTGTACATACATCTCCAGAAGCGGGCTTGCGTAATGATTGGTCTTAAATATTTCCAAAAGTGCCGGATATTTATCCGGTTTGGCCAAACCGCTCACCACAGCCAGAGCCTGGGCACGGTCATCGTCTTCACCTTTATAGCCATCAGAGCGGTAACTTGTACCCTTCCAGTATTTTTTATCAAAATTCTGCTCCATTCTTTCCAGCATCGCCAGCAAGTCCTTCTCGTCGCCTTCTTTGCCCAATATTTCTGCAAAACGCTGCTCTGCTTTCAGTGCCATGTAATACCATTCTGCCGTTATCAGACCAAGGTCAATATTTGTACCCCAGTCTGCCCAACTCCAGCCGCCTTTGCGCTCTTTGGCAAATCCGTCATCGTCGATTTTCCACACTTCATGGAGGTATTTACGTATGCGGGGGTAGAACGGGTCTATAAAGCTCTTATCTCCACTGTAATAATATTGTGAGTAAAAGCCGTACAATCCGACAGACATCAGCATCTGGCACGGCAACTCCTTCGTCCAGTTACCTGCCGGAATCGGTGAATAAATCACACCGTCGGGTTTTTGCCAGTTCATCAGTTCGTGCATTCCCTTTTCTATCAATTTCCACGATGACGGCGTCAACACATAAAAATTCTCATGGATATCGTTCACCATGTCGCCCCACCACTGGGCACGCTCACGGTCCGGACAATCAAAATAAGTGTCACGCATATTCACGTAAAGAGTGCGTGCCGAGCGCTTCCACAGTTCGTTCCAGAAGGGGTCATCACACTCAAACGAACCTGCTATCTCCGTGTCGTAACCCGACTCTCTGTACTTCACATCAAGCACCTCCACGCCTTCGGGCACAGTATACTCAACCCAGTTTCCGTTCATCCAACCAAGACTCTCATATTCCTGCACACCGTCGCGAGTGATGTATTCTCCGCGAACAGACTTCTCGCCCGGCTTGTCAAAGCAGTCCGTGCGCATGTCTATCACCTTGCCGGCTTTTGCCCTTACCTTAAGATATGGTGTCACCTGGGCATCGTATGGCAGTTTGCACCGCAACGTGCGTTGCTCAGCATTATACTCTTTTGAGAGATATTTTGTCAGTTTGCTATATTTGAATAACGGAATCGGTCGCTTCACCAGCTTGCCGTAGATACTGTTTTCTGCCTTGGCATCCAGTATTTTTGCAGCAGGAAAATGCTTACTGTAGCTTACGGCATACCATTGTCCCATATCTTTACGACCGTCAAAACTGATAGCGCTCTCCGGCAAGCGGTAGTTCGGCACGTCTTTCTCCGCCGTACCGTACGCATCATATACTGTTGCCTCCCATGTATTGTCAGACAATATATTCACATTGTCGCTTTGGGCATCAAACAGCAGCCCGGCATATCCGCTATTTTTATGGCTGAAACCTTCTTTTCCGAAGAAGCAGGTCAAGACGGCTATCGTGTTGTTTCCTGTTTTCAGATATGGCTTTATGTCCACTTCGTCGTAATAGGTGTCCTCGGGCGATGGTCCGCGTTTCAGACCGCCTTCAAACACAATCATCTCGCCGTTTACCCACAGCCAGTACTTGGAGTCCACGGCAATACGTGCCGTCATTTGCTGCGGCTTTGCTTTCAGGTTCACTGTCTTGCGGAACACCTGCCATGTGTTTACTTTGTCCGTGCAGTTCTGCGCCGCTATCCACTGCGCCTTCCATTCTACGGCTTGCGCATGAAGTCCGCATACTGCCATAATTACAACTAATATCAGTCTTCTCATTGCTTTTGTTGTTTCTTGGTTTTTTAAGGACTTTATCCACCATTTTCTGTAATCTCCTCATCTCTTGCTTTGAAGCCAGAATTTGAGGGTAATTCGTATCCCCGCACTCCTTGTAATGCTTCGCTACAAAGAGTTTCGTAGGCATTACCTTTTCCACGAAGTCATACGGCTGCCCCACGGCACTCTCGCCCGTCAAGGCACAATAAGCCATCAGTGCGGTCAAATAGCCTGATAACGGGTTGGGATGATGACGGTCGCCATTGTTTTTTATAAATGTCGTAGGCTGGTAATCAAATTTACTTCCTTTCAGCCTTGCGAGTCCCTCGGTCAAGTCATACGCCACCTCGCCCCAAGGCACCACTGTCACACCCATTCTGTCCAATTCCGGCAAGCGGTTCAGTATGTTACAGTGTTGGCGATAATATGTGTAGGTATGCACCAAGTAATAAAACTTCGTCTTAGGATTACTGAATTCCCTCATCACGGCTTTAACATCATCCATAAAAAGTTTGTTGTCCGCCCCCGCCTCAGAGAGAAACACCGCGTCAATGTCATTCAAGGGCACGCTGTCCAGAAGATATGTCCCCAAACCGGGACAATGGTGATGAACCTTTTTGTGGAGATTCTGAGACAGACAACCCTTCTTCGTGAAATCCCTGAGGTAATGCCCGCCATAGGTGCAATCGTACACTTCAGTATGCTCACCATGAGACTTGCATATCTGGTAGAACATCCCTTCGTCCAAGTGTCTCTGATTGCCGTCCTGCACGCAGCCACCATAATAGATAAAGGAGTTGCCGATGAAAACGACCTTCTTGCCGTCAAGGCTCAGACGGGATTTCGCACATAGTGACACGCACATAAATGCCATAATCAAAACTGCCGGGAAGAGTTTTTTTCTCATTATAAATTATTTTAACACAAAGATAACTATAATTTTACAATTACTTCCTCCATATACTCCACGAAATCCACATAAAAAACACAATCTTTACGTTAAAGCCATATAATGGTTTAATGCCATATGGCAATTTTTCTCTCAAAGGAGACAGACTACAGCTTCAACGGCGAGAGGGAAATTTTCTCCGGAACAAACATAAGTGTCATTCCTGACGCACTCTGCGCCAGATTGAGCTGGAACGCAGTGTTGCTCCTGCCTGATATCTCTTCCGTTCCATCCAATGGAACTTACATTCTAAAGGATGGAACATATATTCCACAGGGCAGAACTTACATTCCATCCTATGGAACGAAAAACATACCGACGAAATAACAACCGTCTCACCACATACAGGCGTTTATTTTCACGCAACATCTTAAAAAATTTCATCCCCCGACAAGGAAAGATTTACATCCAGAGAAAGAAAAAGCGTTACTTTTTACTGTTTATCAATATGTTATAAAAATATTTATATATCTTTGTAAACGATACGATTTCTATTTTTTATTAACCCCAAAATTCTTTCATTTATGAAGTATCTATTGAGTATTGTTTGTGCTATGCTTATCAGCACATGTTTTGTTTCCTGCGGCAACAAAGGAACAACAGAGAATCCGGTAAAAGCCGAAAAGACTACCAACGAGGAAGTTACAGACGAAGGTACGCCTGAAAGCAAACAAGCCATTGCCGAGGCAGAAGCCTTCCTTGACTGGATTGCAGACCTCGAGAAGAAAGACAAAGAAGGTAAGTTGAGCGACAATGAAAAAATAGAGGCGCTCACTGAACTTCTGAAAAAGAATGAAGAGTGGGATAAGAAATTCAAGCACCTCAAAGAAAGCGATTTCACTCCTGCACAATGGAAACGCATGCAGGAAATAAAGGAAAAAATAAAGGTAACGGTGAATTGACCTGCCAAGCTTTTATATCAGATTATCATAAGGAAAGCCAACTTCTGCAACCTATTGGGTATGCCTGAAGTTGGCTTTCCTTATTCGTTTCTCACAGTCTACGCCGTGAAGACAATCCATGCCATATATGCGAAAAAGACAGACATCATTATCCATCCTTCGCCACGGCTGATGCGGAAACGGCTATAACAGAAGAGCCACATCAGCAGGACACTGCCATTCATCATCACATAATCCAGCTGAGTAATGCCGTTAGTGGCCATCGGACAGATTACGCCCGTCAGGCCAAGTATGAACAGGATATTGTAAACGCAACTGCCCACAACATTACCTATGGCCAAGGCAGACTGCCCCTTGCGCGCAGCCACGACACTGGTCGCCAATTCCGGCAACGACGTGCCCCCGGCCACAATAGTCAAGCCGACAACAACATCGCTGACACCCAGAAAGACAGCTACGGCCGATGCTCCCCTGACAAACAACGAACTGCATACGACAAGACACAGCAACCCGATGAGGATATACAATATGCTGCGCCCTGTGCCATATACTTTTATTTCTGTCGCTTCGCCCTCTACCCCATTCGGGGTTTTGTGGCCGAGACGGATCATGTAGATAACAAACACTATCAGGCCTGCCAACATGACGCAACCGTCAAGAACGGATATTTTGCCGTCGAGACAGAGCAAAGTGAGCAACAGCGAAGAAAGAAGGACTATAGGCATATCGCGACGTACAGTGCCGGGATTGATACTGACCACACATACGGCTGCCGATGCGCCGACAATGAGCAGAATATTAAAGATATTGCTTCCGATAATATTGGCCACAGCCATTGCCGTGCTACCCTGAATGGCAGACATGAGACTGACAAACATCTCCGGGGCAGACGTGCCGAATGCCACTATGGTCAGCCCGACAACCATTTGCGATATATTAAACTTGCGCGCCAAACTTGCCGCGCCGTCAGTAAAACGGTCAGCGCCCCATATAACACCTACCGCTCCTATAAGGATAAAGATTATTGCTTGTAATATCATCATTTTGCTTGTGATTATTATCTATGTTCTCAGTTGTTGCACCCAATCCGCTCTAATTTCTATAATAATAGTGCCACCAATATGTATTGCCGTAATTACGGCGCAAATAGTTCTTACGGATGCGTTTGTCGGAATATTGACGTGCCATCTCCTTGAAATCTTTGAAATTGACTTCAGTTTGGTTGCTGTTGAATATGATTTGCGGATCAAGTGATACCGTTTTATACAACACCAGTGCCTCGCGGTAATAGCGCGGCAGATTGCCTTGCTGCTCAGCCTGCTTGATATCATAAAAACGTGGTAGCCAGTGGGCAAACGCGCCAAGGTCTTTCTTAATCAGCAATGTACACAGCCAATAATCAGCCAACGGAGTGCGCGTCAATGTGTCGGCCTGTAAAATCTGACGATGCAGTGCTTCAAGGGTGGATTGTTCTTTCGGCAAATAACCCAGAAAAGCCTTGACGCTGTCAAGAGGATAAATCATCACTTCCTTGTCGGTCTCATGAAGGAATAAATCGGTATTTCCAGGCACTAAAGGATATTCAAACAAATGCTCTCCCATTGAATTGTCACGCGCCATAGCATAACAACGGAGCGCTAAAAGCCTCTGGCTTGTATAAGACTCCTTGCCGGCAACCTTCAATGCGGATTTAACATTATTCTTATTGAGAAAACGCTGTGTCTTCAACTCATAATGGAACACATCGTCCGTATTGGTCATGAAAGTCGTAAACAGAAATAATAGCAAAAACACTATAAGATTAGGAATTAGCAGCGTGAGGAAGTCATCGTCCTTTCTTACGCTGTTTTTCAGATGGCTGATAAAGGGTATATACAATAGTAATACAAGACCCAAGATTCCTGCTTTAAGGACACTGAACCGCGGCTCACAAATAGTGATAAGTATCATCAACAGGAACAACGGAACAAAGGATAAGGCATGATAACGCCCTTTCAAACGGAACAACTTGTTCAGCCCAATCTTTATCAATAACAATATTGCGACAAGAGCAATGACGACCAGACCCATACAGCCACCAAAGTTAATTCCAAAAATATTTTGTAAGAACAATTGTAGCAAGTCCACCATGATGCCATACAAAAACACAAAAGCATAAATGGTAAACAATATGTAGTTGAACGCATGGACAGCGTGCACGTCACCTTGGAAATGATTTCTCCAAAAACGCCGGATAGTTTCTTTCATTGGTCTGTTGATATTTTTAGAACTACGGCTGTCCGTGCCGGGATATATAATTGCAGCCAGCCTTTACCCTGTTTTTTATAAAGCGGATCATAGTTGGTGAAATGCTCCACAGCATCATCTGTAAGACCGTTACCACCAAACAAAGGATTATCTGTATTCAAACATACATCGTATTTACCTTCCGGAACAAGAAAGCCGTAACCATCGAAACTCTTCTGAGTATTGAAGTTGAAGACAAACAGCAAAGGCCCGCGGGAATAAGCCAAGACCTTATCACCATCATCGCACCACACTTCCCTGACAGGCGTGTCCTCCACATGCGGCACAGACTTTAGCACTTGCAGCATGGCTTTGTCAAAATCGCCAAGATAATGATAGCACAATTCTTTGTTATCAACAAGATGCCACTGGCGGCGGGCATATTTATAACTCCAGTTATTGCCCTCACGCGGGAAGTCTATCCACTCTGGATGTCCGAACTCATTACCCATAAAGTTAAGATATGCGCCGTTTAAGGTAGAACAGGTCAGGAGTCTTATCATCTTGTGGAGAGCAATGCCACGATGTACGATTTCATTCTCATCACCAGCCTTGAAATGCCAATACATATCCGCGTCAATCAGACGGAATATAATGGTTTTATCTCCTACCAACGCCTGGTCATGGCTTTCACAATAAGAGACCGTCCGTTCATCCTGACGGCGATTAGTCACCTCCCAGAACATACTGCTGGGGCACCAGTCCTCCTCACGGACTTCCTTTATAATCTTAATCCAGTAGTCTGGAATATTCATCGCCAAGCGATAGTCAAAACCGTAACCGCCATCCTTTAACGGAGCAGCTATGCCGGGCATACCGGAGACATCTTCTGCAATGGTAATAGCGTGGCGATTGACCTCATGGATAAGTTTGTTGGCAAGCATAAGGTAACAAATGGCGTTATCGTCTTGATGACCGTTGAAATAGTCATCATAACTCATAAAGTTCTCCCCTATGCCATGACTATAATACAGCATTGAAGTTACACCGTCAAAGCGAAAACCGTCAAAATGATATTCCTCCAGCCAATACTTGCAATTAGATAACAGGAAATGGATAACCTCGTTCTTGCCATAGTCAAAACACAGGCTATCCCACTGACTGTGCTCACGGCGGTTGCCCTGATTAAAGTACTGATATATATCGCCAGCCAAATTGCCCAGACCTTCCGCCTCGTTCTTGACAGCGTGACTGTGAACCAAATCCATTATTACGGCAATACCCATAGCATGAGCCTCGTCAATCAACGCCTTTAGCTCATCAGGTGTACCGAAACGGCTTGAAGGAGCAAAGAAACTGGATACATGATAGCCGAAACTGCCATAGTACGGATGCTCCTGTATCGCCATGACCTGAATACAATTGTATCCATCCTGAACTACACGCGGCAGTATCTTGGTACGGAATTCCTCATAAGTGCCCACACCTTCTTTGTCCTGCGCCATACCGACATGACATTCATAAATAAACAACGGAGAACATCTGGGTACAAACTTTGTCTTGAAAACATAGGGACATTCCGGATACCATACCTGTGCACTGAATATTGCCGTTGCGCTGTCTTGGACAACCCTGTCGGCCCATGCCGGAATACGCTCGGCGGAACCGCCGTTCCAATATACCTTCAATTTATAATACTGCCCGTGACGAATAGCGCTCTCGGGAACTACAAGTTCCCAGTCACCGTGCTTATTTATGCGCTGAAGCTGAAACTCCGGTAACTCTTGCCATCGCGTGAAATCGCCGATAAGACACATCGACGTGGCATTGGGGGCCCACTCGCGGAATATCCAATGTGATTTGACTTTGTGCAACCCGTAATACATATAGCCAGTTGCAAAATCACTGAGCGACTTCACGTTCTGTGTCAATTCAGCATATTTATCCATTGCATGCCGATAGCGTCCCTCTATGGCATGTTCATAAGGTTTAAGATACGGGTCTCTTTGAATTATCGGAAGAGAGACATGGTCTGACAGAGCCTGTTTTTTCTGCGCTTCCGGCATAATGATTCTACTTTTTTATTGCTTTACCACGCTCATAAGTACCTTTGCTGATGACCGAGCCATTGCGATCTTTTTCCACGTAATCGCCATGACGGACACCTTCTTTATAAGAGCCTTCGAAACGATTGCCGTCTTTGTCCTCCTCGATACATTTGCCGTCTTTAAGGCCATTCTTGAAAGAGCCTTTGAACTTCAAGCCTGATGCCAAGCGCAGGATACCTTCGCCGTTCATCTTGCCCTGCGACCACTGACCGTCGTAGATATCACCGTTGGACCAAGTGTATATGCCCTTGCCATCGCGCTGGTTGTCTTTCCAGTTGCCGACATATTTGGAACCGTTTTTCCAGATATAAGTCCCTTCTCCGTTCTGTTCACCGTTGACAAAATTGCCGATATATTTATTACCGTTGCTGAAGGTAAAGATACCTTTGCCCTTCCGCACACCAGCAACATAAGGACCTTCATATACATTACCGTTCTTGAAGCGATAAATACCTTTGCCTTGTTGCATGTCATTTACCCAGTCACCTTCATAGACATCGCCTTCGACATAGCTAAACACACCATTGCCGTTGCGTTGGTTATTCACCCAGTCACCCACATACTTGGAACCGTCAGCCCACACAAAAGTACCTTTGCCTTCTTTCTTGTCGTCTTTCCAGTTGCCAATATAGTAAGCGCCATTGGCATAAGTGTATGTACCTTTACCCATGCGCTTGTCTTGATACCAGCCACCTACATACTTGTCACCATTATAATAATACATCGTGCCTTGGCCATGCTGGTAATCACGAAACCACAGACCTTCATAGCGGTTATTGTTCATGAAATAATAGGTACCACGGCCGTGTTGCTGGTCCTGAAACCACTCGCCTTCATATTTCTCTCCGTCGGTAAAAGCATATACACCATGTCCTTGACGCTTGCCCTTGACGTATTCGCCTTCATAGGTGTCGCCTGTTTTGAAAACAGTGCGCCCTTTTCCATGGGGCTTTCCACCCGACAGAGTTCCGGTATACACAGAACCATCCTTAAATGTATATGTCCCGATGTTTATCTTCTGCGCGTACATCACGCAAAAGGACATCATGACAGCAAGGTAAATTATAATCAGTTTCTTAGTCATCTTCTCCAAACATTTAACAGTGCTCCTCACCATGAGTCTTCAGGAATATTTCCGCCTTGTGCAAGTCTTCCGGCGTATCTATACCTATCGTCTCTTGTCGTGTCTGCTGAACTTTTATCTTATATCCGTTCTCCAACCAGCGTAACTGTTCCAGAGATTCAGCCAGTTCCAATTCAGACTGCGGCAGCTTGGTTATTTCTTTCAGAACATCAACTTTGTACGCATATAAACCGATATGCTTATAAAACACATGCTGACTACTCCATACCGACTGCTCCCTGCCACGGATGAATGGAATCACCGAACGGCTGAAATACATAGCAAAACCTTTCTTGTCCACAACCACTTTGGGCGAATTGGGGTTCTCTATCAAAGCAAAATCTGTATCAGGTGTAAACGGCATCACCAAAGTCGCAATCTGGGTATCCGCATCATCGAAGCACGTTTTTACAGCTTCCAACTGTGATGCCTGGATGAATGGTTCATCTCCCTGTACATTAACGACGACATCATATCTCGCACCGCATTTCTGATAAGCCTCCCAACAGCGGTCTGTGCCGCTTTTATGGTTTGGGCTCGTCATTATGGCCTTACCGCCAAACGATTGGACGAGACGCATTATCTCTTCGTTGTCAGTAGCAACCACAGTCTCGTCAAAACAAGGTCTTACCCGCTCATAGACTCGCTGGATTATGGGTTTGCCACACAACAACGCCAAAGGTTTCGCCGGGAAGCGTGTTGAAGCGTATCGCGCAGGGATAATAGCTATATAACGTTTATTTGACATTGCTTTCTGTTTTTATTCAAAGATTTCATCTATTTCATTTACCATCATGGAGTCAGCGCCAAAGGTATTTTCGCATGAATTAAAATCTGCGGGGATATCAAATGTCTCCGTCTGCGAATAACCCAATGACTGGTCAGCATACACCATTTTCATGTATTTGGCCCAGATGGGCAACGCTGCCGAGGCTCCTTGACCGATAGACATCTGGTCAAAGTGTATGTCACGGTCCTCACCGCCGACCCAGCAACCGGAGACAAGACGCGGAACAAAGCCCATGAACCAAGCATCTGAGTTGTTGTTTGTCGTTCCGGTCTTACCGCCAATCGGGGCTGTCAGATTATATTTATAGCGCAACCTGCCACCCGTGCCTTGGTCAATGACCGCACGGAGCATCTCCAACATTTTGTAGGAACTCTCTGCGCTGATTACCTCATTCATGCGAGAATGGAAGTCTGTGATAAGCTCGCCCTCATTATCCTCTATCCTGGTCACATACATCGGCGCCACGCGTATGCCCTTGTTGACAAACGCGGAATATGCACTGACCATTTCAGAGACTGAGATGTCGCACGTGCCAAGACACAGACTCATGGAAGGATACACATCCAGACTGTTGATGCCGAATGTACGAATGAGCTGCACCAGAGCGTTGGGGTCAAGTTTGTCCATCAAATAAGCCGAAATCCAGTTGTTAGACTGAGACAAACCCCATTTCAGGGTCACCATCTCTCCGATACGGGCTGTGCCACTGTTTCGTGGCGTCCACGGCTTACCGCCTACCATATAGGTTGTCTGCACATTAGGTGCCTCATCGCATGGCGTAAAACCATTTTCCATAGCAAGGGCATACAAGTATGGCTTGATGGTAGAACCCACCTGACGACGCCCCATGGTAACCATGTCATACTGGAAATAACTGTAATCCAAGCCTCCGACATACGCTTTGACACTACCCGTAAGCGGATCCATGGACATAAAGCCTGTGCGCAGGAAGGTTTTATAGTATAGTATTGAATCCTGCGGAGTCATCATGGTCTCCACCTCGCCGTGACTCGTATATATCGTCATCGGCACTTTTTCTGTCTTGAAGAAACGCTTCACTTCCTCGTCCGACATACCTGCGGCCCTCATGGCACGATAGCGTTCACTGCGCTCTATGGCACGGCGCAGTATTTCCCTTATCTGGTCTTTACTCAATAACTTAGAGAACGGATTCAAATATTTGCCCACGTGTTTCTCCTTCTCAAAGAGCGGTTGAAGGTAACCTTCTATGTGCTCCCTGACAGCGCGTTCGGCATAACGCTGCATACGCGAGTTGATGGTCGTGTGTATCCTCAACCCGTCAGTATAGATATTGTAAGGCGAACCATCTTTCTTATAATTCTTGTTGCACCAACCATACAGAGGATCGGTAAGCCACGCTATAGAGTCATCGACAAACTCCTGACGCTGCCACGATGCATAATTTTCGCGCACGGGAGCCTTAGCCATCATAATATGGCGCAAGTACTCTCTGAAATATGTCGCCAAACCGTCACGGTGGGAAACACGCTGGAGATTTAGTCCCAATGATGCGTTTTTGTATTTCCCGCACTCTGTCTTAGTCAGAAAGCCTTGTTCTTCCATCAACGACAGCACCACATTGCGCCGGTTTATGACACGCACGCTGTCGCGGACCGGATTATAATATGACGGATTTTTACACATTCCTATAAGCATTGCCGCTTCGGGTACAGTCAGATCACCCGGCTCCTTG
Source organism: uncultured Bacteroidales bacterium (assembly GCA_902766625.1). GTDB lineage: Bacteria > Bacteroidota > Bacteroidia > Bacteroidales > Bacteroidaceae > UBA6382. The sequence goes on from CACXEH010000048.1 coordinate 52,400, forward strand.
TTGAAATAAACCCTTGAAGCCGTCTTGATTCCTACGGCATGATGCAGAAAATCAAAATAGTTAAGATATAAGGTCAGTATCTCATCCTTGGAGTAATGACGCTCCAGTTGTACGGCGATGACCCACTCTATCGCCTTCTGCATGATGCGCTGCGTGGAACTGGAGGCATTGGAAGATGTATACAGCTGTTTCGCCAACTGTTGCGTAATGGTACTGCCTCCTCCCGCTTCTTTGCGGCCCAGAATACCTCTTTTAACCACTGCACGGATCAATGAATATACATCTATGCCGGAATGCGCATAGAACCGCTTGTCCTCCGTAGCCACCAACGCATGAAAGACACACGGGGCAACCTCTTCTTTATGCGCGAATATCCTGTTCTCATTGAGCGACCATGTGCCCAACAGCACATTGTCTGAAGAAATGACCTGGGAAGCGTATCTGCTGATAGGATTCTCAAGCTCCTCGATAGGAGGCACGTAACCTATCCAGCCCCAATAAATTGCGGCAAAGAATAAGGCTATTCCAAGTACAGCCGCAACAAAAAGCCCCCATAGTATATGTATAATTTTCATTGGTTTTTACCGTAGAATGCGTTTATTAAGCAAAGATACTATTTTTTTCCCAATTAACGCCTTAACAAAGTCCAAATAAGCAAATATTGCCCTTCGCATCAGAGACATTTAACACCTGTTGACTGAGAATTACATATATTTAACTTTCCCAACAGGCATAATGACACGGAAACCGAGGTGACACAATGGAATCTCTACATCATTATCGCGCTGCGGTTGTCTTTCTTCCCGCGACATATTCTCCATTCCAAAGGATGGAATGTATATTCCATCCCGTGGAACCTATGTTCCAGCCTATGGAACCGAAAAACTGTCGGGGCGGGGCAACTCTTTTATCCTGGAGACAGTAAGTGAAACCCGGGATTCAACACCCGAAAAGCCAAAATGGCTTATCTTGCAAAACGTATTTTACAGAATATGACATTTTGCTAATTTCTCGCATAATATTCCTTGCAAAAAGCAATACACATGCTTTTTTTTCGTAATTTTGTACTACATTTACAAACAAATTAAGTTTTTCAGATGGAGAGAGACAGCGCAATCTTTGATATCATCCAAGCGGAGTATCAGCGTCAACTAAAAGGTATTGAGTTAATTGCTTCAGAGAATTTTGTCAGCGACGAAGTCATGGAGGCCATGGGCAGTTGCCTGACAAATAAATACGCGGAAGGTTACAGCGGACACCGTTATTACGGTGGCTGTATCAACGTTGACCAAAGTGAGACACTTGCCATCAACCGTCTGAAAAAGATATTTGACGCCGAATATGCCAACGTACAGCCCCACTCTGGTGCCCAGGCAAACGCTGCAGTGTTTTTTGCCTGCCTGAAACCGGGTGACACATTCATGGGACTCAGTCTGGAACACGGAGGCCACATATCACACGGATTGAAAATCAACACCTCAGGCTCATATTACCACGCCATAGGTTACACCCTGAACAAAGAAACGGAACTGGTAGACTATGATGAGATGGAAAGGCTGGCCTTGGAAAACAGACCAAAGCTGATTGTGGGTGGAGCCTCGGCATACAGCCGTGAATGGGACTACGAGAGAATGCGCGCCATCGCCGACAAAGTGGGCGCACTGCTGATGATAGACATGGCGCATCCCGCAGGACTGATAGCCGCAGGGCTACTGAAAAACCCGCTAAAATATGCTCACATCGTCACGTCAACCACTCACAAGACTATGCGAGGTCCGCGCGGTGGCATCATATTGATGGGCAAAGACTTTGAGAATCCCTTCGGAAAGAAAAATAAGAAAGGCGAGACCCTGATGATGAGTACCATCTTAGACAGCGCCGTATTTCCCGGCATACAAGGCGGACCGCTTGAGCACGTCATTGCCGCAAAAGCCGTAGCATTCAACGAGATACTCCAACCATCATTCAAAGACTACGCCACGCAGATACAGAAAAACGCCACGACACTTGCAGGAGAGTTGGAGAAGCGAGGATTCAACATCATCAGTGGCGGTACGGACAATCACTGTATGTTGGTGGACCTGCGTTCAAAATATCCTGATCTTACAGGCAAAATGGCAGAGACAGCTCTCGTTGCCGCAGACATCACTGTAAATAAAAACATGGTGCCGTTTGACACCCGTTCTGCATACCAGACCTCAGGTATCCGCCTCGGCACACCGGCCATCACGACACGTGGCGCAAAAGAAGACATGATGGTCATTATTGCCGAACTCATTGAAAAGGTATTGAATACCCCCGAGGACGAAAATGTCATCGCCTCTGTACGCAGTCAGGTCAACGAGATTATGAAAGACTATCCTCTCTTTGCATGGTAAAAACACATTTGCCGTCAGCACAAAGAGACTATAACAAATAAATGGCAATGCTTGGCCGGCTATAGCACCTGAGCTGATTTGTCTAATCACACATTCCTTACCGCTATAAAGTTTTATGGCCACTTTGATGTAAAACCTACACCTAAGTGGCCATAAAACTTTCAGGAAATTCAATCCAAATGGCAGACTATCTCTTTATGGCTTTTTGTCCGTCATGAATATAGACGTCACCGTGTTGAATATCTGACTCCTCAACTTTCACGCCCTGGAGATTATAAAAATCTGCGTCTGACGGTTTCGGAACATACACCTTGGACGATATACCGGTCATCGTGGCATATTCAGCCTTGGCTTTCTCCAATTGTGCCATAAACGCGTCATTGGCATGCAGACGAGCTATCGTGGTCATTCCTACGACACGGCCACACTCGACATCGCTTTCGTAATCATAGCCTGCAATCACGCGGCTCTCGCCAAACTGATACCCGCGGGAGAGGATAGTATCCTGCCTATCAATATTGATTTCAGCCAGTACAAGCGCCACAGCCCATCCTACAGCGGCATATTCAGAGACATACGAACTGGACGTTTTAGCCGCAGCCTCATTCGCAGGAATCAAAGAAAAGTCCTTAAACTGGTCAAAAGGGCGTTTGCGCTTATATTTGGCCTTAACAGTTGCAGTAGCCTGCACAACGTCTTGGCGAAGCGTATTTATCAATTTGAAGATTTGCGGAGATTTGACATTAGATAATGTCATGCCAAACGCCGGAGTAAACACCTTACACAGCACCATAGCACCAAGAGAGGCATCTGTAATAGCCTCATTGGCACGCAGACCCGTACGGTAGTTTTTGCCCCATTGATACATCACCCAGTCTGATACAAAACGCTGACCTGTGGTGTCAGGGGGTGGCGGAAGGAACTTCTCTGCTGCCGGAAAATCAGAAGGCGTTAGATAACCTTCGGCCTTCATCTCTGTGGAAAGAAGAGCCGATAAAACAATTGCCAATAAAATAATGTATCTTTTCATAATTGCAATCCTCCTTATTCATTATTTGTTTGTGAGGCATTTGATGACTGTAGTGCCTCATCTTCCTCTCTCAATAATCCTTTTGCAGAAGCGGATTTGGCCGCAAACTCATCCTTAGCCTTCTTCAGCTGCTTCATAAAATCAGGATCGGCATGAAGACGGGCTACAGCTGCGGATGCAACGCAACGACCTGCGCAGACATCGCTCAGCCAATGAAATCCGCCGATAGCACGGCTCTGACCATACTGATAGCCCCTTGACAAGATGGTATCCTGACGCGCAGGATTAATTTCCGCCAATATCAGCGTCAGAGTCCAACTCTGAGCCGTATGACCTGACGGATATGAACCATTTGTGCGCAGACTTTCTTCGGATGAAGGAACAGACGTACTTTCTTCAAATTTCATAAACGGACGCGTCTTCATATAAAAGTTTTTCACGCTCTTGGCAGCATTATTTCCGTCTACCCTTGCTTTGCTCAACAAAGCATACAACTCCGGTGTGTTGGTACTGGAAATGGTCATACCAAAGGCAGGAGAGAAGGTGCTGCAAAAATAATTGATTGACGTACTGGCATCTGAGACAACCTGTTTGCCACGTGGTGTAGGACGTATACTCTTGCCCCAGTTATATGCCACCCAGTCTCCAAAAAAACGGCCTCCCGTATACTCCGGAGGCGTCGGCAAATACTTTTCACCTGCTGGCATGTCAGCCACAGTCAGAAAAGAATCTGCCTTGATACAAACGATTGGTAATACAAAGAAAACAAATAATGTAAAAAATTTATTCATAAGCATATATAATTTATTATTTCCGTTGAATAAGAATACAAAACTATATTATGGAACAAAATTACAAAGAATGTCCCATATCACAGTACTACTATATTAAACAAATTCTATTTTTCTGACGGCGTAAACGATTCGTACGTTCCATCATCATAAAAAATCCTGATTTCCTTTACACATCTTTTAATAATAGTAGGAGAATCAGCGCGCGGAAGCTCACCCGTACCGCCGTTTTTGGCTCCGTCATTATGAACCTCACGAGAAAAGAGATTTAATGACTGGGAAGGATTTTCTTCGTGTCCAAATAAAGAGTTTGACGACTCAGGAACTTCGGTCGTTTCTTGACGTTCATTTTGATGCGCATCGTTATACATTTCACCCTCCCCAAATAAAAGCCAATTAATGCTGATATTAGGGAAAGCTTTATGAACAGCAAGAGTATGATTATTTGTGGGGCGTGTGCGCTCATTCAAAATACCCGACAAAGAACCAGGTGTAATACCTAAAACTTTAGCAAACTCTTGCTGTGACATTTTGACCGAATCCATCAACAATTTTATCCTGTCTTTAACATCCATATGATTATGATTAAAAAATTACGTCATTTTTACGTTTTGCAAAGTTAAATCTTTGTTTTGAATTACAAACTTTGAATTCTAAAATATTTTCAAATTAAAAGTTTTTGAATTTACATTTCAA
>CACXEH010000049.1 GCA_902766625.1 uncultured Bacteroidales bacterium
CCGCGTTGAATTTCAAATCCAGAGTCGTCGGCATGATGTAATATTCTAAACTCTGAATGTCCGCCCTCACGGTGCAAGTCAAAAGTCCCGTCTTCCTTGCAATCAAAATTAACGCCCCACTTGAGCAACCGCTGTATTCCTGCCGGAGCATTGCGCACCACTTGTTCCACTGCTTCCGGATCACTAATGTAATCGCCAGCTATCATGGTGTCTTTTATATGTTTCTCAAATGTGTCTTTTTCCAAATCTGTTACTGCCGCTACTCCACCTTGAGCCTTGGCTGTATTTGCTTCGTCTATTGTTGTTTTACAGAGTAGAGCCACTCTGTGTTTTGTATCTGCGACCTGAAGTGCAAACGACATACCCGCAACTCCTGAACCAATAACGAGATAATCAAATTTTCTAATCATATAGTTTTTTTTGCTTTTGTCCCACAAAATTACAAAAAGGATTATTGACTATTTAAGCTCACGCTTTTATTTTTGTAATTTTGTATAAGTTAAACCATTCTGCACATCCCACATGAAGTGTTATCTATTTCTTTGCATCTGCCTTTTTTTCCCGTTATCTCTCTTACGGGCTCAAGAGGTATATTATCCTGACTCTACTTCTCAAGACACAGTCATCAAAGTAAATTGGTTAGAACGCTTTCAAACAAAAGCTGATTCTGTCATACGTCACAGTGATCTGTGTCAAACATCCCAGACAGGTATTTACTTTTATAACCTTACAGCCGATTCAGTTATCTTTGATTACGGCAGCCGTCAGATGATGCGCCCCGCCTCCGTCACAAAGACATTGACTGCCACAGCCGCATTACATTATCTTGGCGGTAATTATCAATACAAGACAAAACTTTATTACAAAGGCCATATACAGGACTCTCTTTTACTTGGAGATATCTATATTGTCGCAGGCTACGACCCGTGCTTCAACGGTAAAGATATGCTTACCTTTTGTGATGACATCATAAAAAGCGGCATTGACTCCATCTGTGGCCATATATATACAGATGTATCTTTCAAAGACACGACTTTATTGGGATTTGGATGGCTGTGGAATTGGAAAAATGACGAAAAACCCACTACACCGTTGCTTTTTGATGCTGACGACTGCTTTATGACCAAGTTCTTTGAACTGATGGACAGCAATGGTATTAAGCATCCTTCCACATACTCTAACGCACTTCTGCCTAAAGATAGTGTCGTTTTAATTTCAGAATGTCAACATACTATCGACGAGGTATTGTTGCGCATGCTTAAACAAAGCGATAATCAATATGCAGAATCCTTATTCTTCCAATTGGGAGCACAAGACAAAAGTAAATTTCCATCTTATCAACATTCTGCCAAATATGTATTAAATTTTATTGAAAATGAGTTAGGCGATGATGCTGATCTGTATAATATCTCTGACGGCAGCGGACTTTCTGTCTATGATTGCGTTTCACCGAGATTGATTGTAAAATTGTTGCGATATATTTACAAACATGAAAATATCTACCGCCATTTTTATCCCTGCCTGCCCATAGGAGGCGAAGACGGCACTTTGTCCAACAGAATGAAGTCGCCAGCCCTCAGAGGAAACATTCATGCCAAAACAGGCACTTTGAAACGAGTCGTTACGCTTGCAGGATACTGTACTGCCCCTAACGGAGACGACATAGTTTTTGCTATTTTCCATAATGGCATTTATTCGCCCAAAGCTACACGCCTATGGGATGATCATCTGCTGGAATTTTTAACTGCTCCTGAAACTCCATCAGAAATAATGAATTAATTCTGTTATAAACTTTCTTACCATAAAAAAAATGAAACATTTTCTCGTTTTATTGTCATTCTTTGTTTCTTACTGTTGCTCCTATTGTTCAGATACTATAGATGGCATGACTATCATCAACCATATTCCACAAACAGAAAAAAAATATATCGGCTCACCATGTTTATGCGTTCTTGACGACGGAACTTATTTGGCTTCCCATGATGTGTTTGGCCCAAAGTCAAATTCCCACATGTCCGGAGAAGTACATATCTTCTCATCTAAAGACCAAGGTAAAACGTGGAAACAAATTTCTGTCATTCATGGCCAATATTGGTCTTCACTCTTTACTCTTAATGGTAAACTCTATATTATGGGACCTAATAGAGAACATGGCAGTATCGTTATCAGAGCATCTGAAGACAATGGTTATACATGGACGATACCATATCTTGCTGAAAATGGTATCATTCTACCAGGTGAATATCACACGGCATCTATGCCTTTTCTTTTTTACAAAGGACGTATCTGGCGAGCTGTAGAATATGCCAGTGCCCCAACGACAAAATGGCCAAGCAGGTATAGTGCTATGGTTATTTCAGCTTCTGTAAAAGATGACTTGCTCAACGCTAAAAACTGGAGAAAAACAAATTTTATCATGCGTCAGCCTGACTGGCTTGACGGGAATTTTGCAGGATGGCTTGAAGGACAAGTATTAGTCACACCCAAAGGAGATTTAGTTAATTTCCTCCGTGTTGATGCTCCAAAGACAGACAATGAATATGCGGCAAGTGTTCATATAAGCAAAAACGGGAAAAAAGCCACATTTGATCCTCTAACCGGTTTTACCAAAATGCCTGGCGGCAGTAAGAAGTTTGATATACACTATGACTCCGTGAGTCAACGATATCTGACTCTTACCAATTATGTGACATCCGACTATAAAGGAAAGAACCTGAATTTTGCCTTTGTACGCAATACTCTGGCTCTTTGCAGCTCTTCCGATTTAAAAAATTGGACTGTACATAAAATTATAATCCAGCATCCTGACCATAAAAAACATGGATTTCAATATACATCGTGGCTTTTTGATAAAAACGATATCATCATGGTCATTCGCACAGCTGATGATGATGAGAATGGCGGAGCAAATACTGCTCACAATTCAAATTACCTGACATTTTATCGTCTGAAAAATTTCAGGAACTTATTGGAACAATGCATTGAAGTCTTTAAATAAATTTTTTTATTCCTATTTCACCACCACTTTCCGGGCTGTGCCGTCTTTATGGCGGACGATGTTGATGCCTTTTTGTTTGAAGTCTATCTGCCTGCCGTCGAGCGTGAAGATGCTTTCCTCGTCCTGGCTGCCGTCCACCTCCAC
>CACXEH010000050.1 GCA_902766625.1 uncultured Bacteroidales bacterium
GCAGGTAACTCCACGATACCCCCTTTGAAGACCTTCGTTGTCCAGCCTGCGGCGATGTAGGCCGCCCGCTTGCCGTAAGGGACAGTCAGGACGCATGTTGGCGAAATGTTCTTGAAGGCATCCTTGCCGAAAGCATAGGGCTCTTCTATGAGGCAGGTCACGGAGTCCAATGCCGTGCAACCCTCAAACGCCGACGCCTCAATACTCTTTGTTACAGATGCCGGGATGGTAATCTTTGAAAGTTTCTTGCAGTTCTTAAACGCACTTTCATAAATCATGAAGACACTGTTCGATAAGATAACCGTATCCAGATTGATGCAATTTTCAAAGGCGTGACGTCGGATGCTGACCTTTGTCGTGCCTTCTGAGAAGACAACAGTTCTTAGTCTGTCGCAATTGCAAAATGCGTAATAACCTAAATAGTAGAGATTCTTAGACAGGGTGACTGTCGTTAAACCGCAGTTTTGGAAGGCATAGTCACTGATATATCTCACAGTAGGTGTTTCACAATGTAGGAGACTCTCACAATTCTCAAATGCCCTTGCCCCTATAGTTTCTATTGGTGCATCAATTAGCACTGTTGTCAAGTTGCTGCAATTCTGGCAAAGTGAGTCGGGGATAAAATTGAAACTTTCAGGTATGTGGATAGATAAGAGGTTCGTGCATCCTTTAAAAACGCTTGTGCCGATACTACTCATGCCATTAGGAAGGTAAGCTTCAGTCAATGATGTACAATTAAGAAAAGCGCGATCACCGATGTGTTTTAAAGACCCGGGAAAATTAATGGAAGCTAAATTGCTACAGCCAGAAAACGCCTTAGCGTTAATTTTTTCCATAGTATTGGGTAAAACGATTGAGCGCAAGCGGCTACAATTCGTAAATGCCTGCTCCGAAATATACAGTAACTTGCTTGGCAGAGTAATTTCTTTCATGGATGCACAATTTTCAAAGGCTGCCGCACCAATGTATTGTACATACATGCCAAATACTGTCTCCCGGATTTGGGCAGTGGTAATCAGGCTCTTTGACACTGGTCCTCCCACTGTGACATGATCACTATACTTATGATAAATTATTCCGTCATAGGTTAGCGTCGTTGATGCGCAAGAATATCTTACCAAAAGGAATAAGACAAACAATAGGAGTGACCTTTGTATTAACCGGAACATAGTCTTGGCTTTTAATTGTTCTGTGTTGCAAATATATATAAAATATCTATAACCATATTTTTTTTCAGTATTTTTTGGGGTATTAATTTGTTTTGTGATATTAGATGTTGAGTATTATGTTTTTTGCTAAAAGCTATTTATTATACCGCAACGGTTATTTTGCCAGATGAGTCTGACTGCGTTGGCAGATTTGTCATATGGATACGGTCATGCGAGAAAAGGCAGAGGGTGAAAAAAGATATTCCCTCCACCTGTATGCCCGTAAACGGGAGAGGTGGAGGGAATAATATTTTCAGTCGTAAATCTGGATTATTGTCTCAGGAGAGTTTCAATCGTCTATCTTCACGGCCTTCATCTTCTTGTTGAACTCAATGTCAATGCCGTTGGAGAGGTCAACTTCATAGCCTTTGCCTGTACGTTCAATCTGAATGACTTGGGTGCCGTTGAATTGCTTGGAGATGTAGTTCTGTATGGCAGTTGGGACCAGTGCAGAGGGTACAGCCTTGGGCTTGCAGTCTATTTCCGTCCAATTGCCTTTGTTATCAAACTCCAGCTTGATGCCGTTGTCCATGACGACGTCATAGTTTACTTTGAGTCCGTCTTTGTCACGTTGAACGAGGGTGGGCTTGCTGCTGTTGAAATGGCTCTTGATGAGTGACTGTGCAGCTTTGGGCAACTCGTTAACGCTGATGATTCGGTCTTGTGCACTGCAGGCAATGGCTGTGGCAATCAGTAATGCTGTCAGAAAATACTTCATTGTCGTAAATGTTTAAGTGGTTAATAATTATAATTTAATGATAGGTAAATTCATATTCATTTTATTCTTATTACAAATTTATCGGCTTTGGTGTGTTTGTTATAGAAAAAACATGTTAAATCATTGCACAAAGATGTTAAAAGTCTGCATATTTAACAAAGATTTAACGTTTTACGCTACAATGTTTACATTTTGCGGATTGGGATTTAAGTTCCATTGGCTGGAACTTAAATCCCATTGGTTGGAACTTTCATTCCACAGGCAGGAATATAAAAAACTTCAGCGATATTGTGGCGCATCCTTCTGGCAGGATGAAAATAGGCAACGGAATTGTAATAGGTATATGCTTGTGGGAGACTGATTTGGTTTTCTGGCGTGTTTTTAACTGGCGCAGTCTATGTGAAATGGAATTATTTGTTAATTTTGTTTCATCAAGTCAAATGGTCGCTCTGCAAACGTTATCACTGCATGTGGCGTGCAGCGGGGTGCAAAGGAGATATATAAATTCAAAAACATGTATAGATATTTTCTTTTGGTCATGTTCATGCTTTCTGCTGTTTCGTATGCTCAGGATGTGATGAACGATGGTTACCGACAGATGTGGAATGACAGTGTGCAGGAGGCTATAGACCGGAATATAGAGCGTTACCGCAAGGCTGACGCCGCAGTGGAGCTCCCTGATGTGAAGGCTGGCAGTCAGGTTGTGGTAGAGCAGACTTCAAGCGAATTTCTTTTCGGCAGTA
>CACXEH010000051.1 GCA_902766625.1 uncultured Bacteroidales bacterium
ACATTCCCTTTCAGATACAAGTCACTGCCAAAGGTTTGAATATTACGCAGGAGTTGTGTGCGGACATTGCTTGTCATTTCTTTTTCGTCATATTTCGCCTCACTGTTTTTGTTGATGGCAATGACTTGATAGAAATATACACCATTCTCGCCTTTGATTGGACCTACAAAGTCATTTACTTTTTTTCCTGCTGAGCTGCTGTTAATCTTTGTTTCCATTGAGCCTGTTGATGGTACAAATGTGATACCATTGTATGCAACATTTTTCAATGTGTCTATCTTATATCCATTGGCTCGTGCTTCAGCTAAAGATTTCAGTTGACTGACTTTCGGATCTTTAAGAATGTATTCTGCTTTTTTGTCTTTCTGTATTTCTTTTTCTATTGTAGACTTCACATCCTCAAGAGGCTGGTAGCCTTTTTCGTGTATTTTGTTCAATGCCACGACGAGCAGGGTGTTATTGTCACCGCATTCATAAAGCGGAGAGATGTCGCCTACTTTTGTATCATCATTGAACAACCAACGCAGTGCTTCCTTAGTATTTGTAATGTTATTGATGAAATGAGTATTGGCATATACCTCGTTGTTCATCTGATATTGATAGCCCTCTTTAACGGCGTTTTTCTCCAGTTCGTCCATGGTTTTACTGTTGGCCAGGAAGCGGCTGAAATCGTTGTAAGCCTTTGAGTAAGTCTCTTTGCTGAATGTTACAGGGCGTTTGATGATGGCTACATTGTATTTTGTGGTGATAGCCTTGCGGTCGGTTACCAGTACGATAAGATTGCCTGTTTCAAATTCTACATTCTTGAGCTCGTTTGTAGCAGTGGTGTTGAGAGTGTTTAACAGTTTGATGTTGTTCTCGTCCATATTTGCTGCTGTCTCATATTGGTTGGATACAATCCACTGCTCTTGTGCCTGTTGGTTGTACTTGTGCGCGATGGTGTCAAATACGGCACCGTTTTTCAGTGCGGTGTAGATGCTGTCTGCGCTCTTGCGTACTGCTTCAATGTCTTGACCGCCAACTTGAATCATTTTGCATTGGATAGAGTCTGGAGCCTGAATGCTTCCCATGAGTTTGATGATATTTTCGCTGTTGTCTGCGATTTCGTAGTATGGTCCTGTTATGCCTCCCTTGACAGAGTCAAGTTTTGCCTGAATGTCATTAGGGAATGCGTTTTTGGAAACCCACAAGCCTGTGTAAGGAATCTGTGAGTTACTCATTCTTACAACACCGGTCAAGTCATCGCTTGTAGCCATCTTCTCTGCGAATTTTGCCATTTCTTCATCCAGGTCTTTCTTGTCTTTTTCACTGGCTTCTACTGTGTAGGCTACAAAACGGATGTCGCGACTTTCGATGTATTGACGGAAACGCTCTTTTGATTCATTATATTTGTTTTTGAGCTCTGATTCTGTTACTTTGACTTTGTCTTGAGGTACGTCATTGTAGTTGAATGAAACAGCGATAAGGTCACTTGTTGTGTTGTTTTCGTCAAATACCCTCTTTGTCTCGACAGGGTTGGTCAGAATGGTGTTGGCGAGCAGTGCCTGATATTTTTGCTCCAGGATATTCTTGCGCAGTGTACTTTCAATAAATTTCCAATACTTGTATACTGTGGCATATTGCTCAGCATATTGTTCAGGTACCTCTGATGTGTTGTTTTGCATCTTCTGGTATTCTGTGAGGAAATTTTTCAGTGCTTTGACGTCAAAACGTCTGGTTTCTTGATTGACAAAAGGTGTCTGTGCCAGCAATGGGTGGCTACCTTTTGCTAATGTTTCTTGAAGTTCTTTGTCGGTTACTCTTATGCCGAGTTTCTCGCATTCTTTGGCGATTAATTGATAGTTGACATAAGATTGCCATACAAAGTCTTCTGTTTGTGCGTTTTCTTGCTCTGTAGGCGTTGTGTTGCCACGCATAAATTTAAGTGCATCCCTGTATTCCTCAACCATTTTCTGAAATTCCATTGAGGTGATTTTTTTACCACAAATCTCGCCTGCTACTTGCCGACTTTCGTTTGTGGTAGTTTGGATGCTACGAACGAATTCTTCTGCAATGAATGCAAAAAGACCGAGACCAATGATAATCAGTAGGAGTACACCTTTACTTCTGATTTTCTGTAATGCTGCCATTATGATATTCTTTTATTGTTTTTTTCAATTTTGAAAATTGCGAGTACAAAGTTAATAATTTGTAATAAAATAAAGGGCACTTGGATGCAAGAAAAAAGGTAAAAAGGCTTAACCATTAAATTTTGTTTTTATGAATTTTGTCGTTTTTAGTTTTTTCTTGTCTTGACAGGCCGCTTAGTCGGATTGGGAATTGTGTTTTTATTTTCTGGATGTGTAGCTTTTGCGTGGCGAAGGATGTTGTTTTTTTTCTACCTCGATAGAGATTTTCGTTTATCGGGGTAAAAGATGTTTAGATATCGAGGTATAGTGATATCTTTTATCGTGATGGTTAAAATCACTGTCACGCGCGAGCGTTTTTTCTTCCGTGAAGTTATTCTGAAGATTTTACTGTCAGTTTGACAAGTTCGATTTTTGTCTTGGATGTTTTCTGGATGTAGAATTGGAATTTTCCGATGTCGATGATCTGATTGTCTTTCGTAAAGTTTTCGTAGTGGAACAGTATGAAGCCGCCGATTGTAGCATATTCGTCTGAGACAGGCAGGTCTAAGCTGAATAATTCATTGACTCTTTCAATTTCCAGTCTGGCGGAGAGGAGATATTCGTTTTTGTCAAGTTGGCGTGCTGTGTATCTTACGGTGTCATGCTCGTCTTCAATTTCACCGAATATTTCCTCAACGAGGTCTTCCAGTGAGATGATGCCGCTTGTTCCGCCGTATTCGTCGGCAACGATGGCGAGTGATTTCTGTTCTTTCAGAAATATCTGCATCATTTTCTGGGCGCTCATCGCTTCCGGGACGATGGGGATTTCGCTGATGAAATCTGTCCATTTTTTGTCAGCCGGTTTGTTGAACATGTCTGACGAGTGGAAGTAGCCTATAATATGGTCTATGTTGTCCTGGTACACAATAATTCTGGATTTGCCACTTTTGACGAAACATTGCAGCAGTTCTTCCTGGGAATTGCTGATTTCTATGCCCACAATCTCAGTACGGGGTACGATGCAGTCTTTTACCCTGACATTGGAAAACTCCAGTGCATTGCGATAAATCTTCATGTTGCTTTCATGAAGTTTGATGTTTTCTGCCTGCGGTATGTTTTTGCCTGTTTCTTGTGTTATTCCTCTTGTGCCGCTGAGAGCCAGCAGTTGGGTGTCAGTGATGCGTATGTGGAATATTTTGGGTATGTATACAAAGAGTTTGGTTAGAGGCAGGCTGACGGAGTTGATGAGGTTAATGCTGAATGCGGAATAATATAAAGCCTTGTTGGCATACTTGCTTCCAGTGACGCGTGCGAGAATGATGCCGAAGCCGACATAGATGATTATTGCCAGTAGGATACTGCGACACAGGTTGGCTGTCGTGTTTTGGAATAGGTCCAGTGACTCAATATAAGATGTTGTGTAGTATGTGCCTGCACAGAAGGCAATCAGTGACATCCATCTCAGCGAAAGGAGGTATAAACCGGGCTTTTTGTAAAGGTTGAGGATGATATTGCCAAGATAGGTAGGTTCTTTCTGTTCTCTGTATTTAAATGAATATAGCAATGCTGTCTCATTCATTTGGAAAAAGAACAGAAGGATAAAACTTATGATAATGGTAAGTGGGGCCATATGTAATATGATTTTGCTTATCGCCTGAAATGCGGGTTGCCCGTAGCTGGAGGTTCGGTAATATGAATCGCTTTCTTGGGTGCCTTGGGTAGTGGCGTTCTCTCCGGTTTTTCTACCGGAACAGGCTGCTCTGCCTGCGTGGTGTCAATCGGGCTTTCCTCTTCGGCGTTTTCCGGGATGGGGAATATGGCGTGAGAGAAATTGACTTCGTATACAGTCATTTGCTCATTTGAGTGGAAACTATATCCTTCAACTTCCCTGTCAGGGGTAATCAGATGGGAGAATTGGTTGGAATAGAATTCGTGGCGCGTCATGTCCCAATACAATAGTTCTGAATTAAAAATTGTACCTTCATTGTTCCACACACATACGCGGCCGCGCAGTTCCCAGAGGTTTTGGTCATACCAGTAGGCTGTGTCTGCGGTGACATACATCTCGATATGAAAATTCTGATTGAATTTCTCCAGCAGGAGTCCTTTCATGAATGTCTGCTTTGTCGGTGACGTGCGGTCGTAAACATTCCATTCCTCCGTGACGACTTTGTAGCGTATGACGCCTGAGTCGCTGATGAGTTTGCTTACCCCATAGGTTGTCATGACGGGAATGGAGTCTCTCATGTGGACGGCAGGGGCCATGGGCGGTTTGTCTGAATTGCAGGATAGCAGTAGGATTTGTACAAACAAAGCAATGAGTATAAGCGGTTTTTCCACAGCATGCGACGAAATGAGTCGAGTGACTGCGGTGGCTATGCGCATGTGAGTGATAGAGTCAGCTACCATCGTTGTCTGAATTTTACAAGCGTTGGCTTTCGGGCTGTGTGTAGATGGTTCAGGCTTATTCAATCTTCCATTTGTTAAACCAGTTGGCATTGAAAGAAAGTCCAATGCACAGGCGCAGGTAGTCTTCTTTCAGCGAATGTGACCGGCCGGGTATCAGATGCTCCCATTGTACGCTGGCGTTAAGCATAGAACGGTTGTTGTACATGTTGACAATAGGCAATCCCAAACCGGCGCTGACGATGAGCGATTTCGGACCGCTGGAAACCACTCCGTCGTTATTGACGTTGACATAGGATGTAGCGTAAGAAACACCGGCGCGGTATGCTACATGGTGTCTTAGCTTCAGGCCCTCAGGGTTGGGAATGTATTCTGTTCCGAGTGCTATTTTATGTAAATTTCTGAAAGTGTTCTTTTCCGCGCTGTAAGTTGTCGCTGATGACGTGGAAACCAATTCGGGAAACTTGCAGTCTTTCCAAAGTTGGCAGGTGTAGTCTGCGGCGAAAGTCCATTTGTCGTTGTGCTTGAGTGTGGCACCTACGCCAAATCTCATGGGAATCTGGTATGCTTTGCGCGCAACCATCGTGTCTCCTCCTAAAACGGATGTCGTAGTCAGTTTCTGGTTGATGTATGTGGACCTGGAATTGATGTCGTGTCCGAGACCGAATGTCGCACCGACAGTTAAGATATCTTTTTTACTGAGTTCTTGCGTATATTGCACGCCGAGGTTCAAATCATATGTGTTGATGCTGCCTTTATATTCTCGAGCCAAACTGTGAACATTCGCATTACTGTATGTTATGCTTGTCTTGTGTGAGTAGTCTCCCCAGATATAACCGCCATTGATGCCGACGGACAGGTTTTTGACTGGTTCCCATCCAAGTCCTAACCAGATTTTTCTGACACCACCTTCACCGCTGTAGCTGGATGTGCTGGTATATACACCGAACCCGTCATTGTCAGGCATGGATTTCGTGGCGTAGAAATCATATGCGACAATGGAGATAGGACGGACGCCGATGCTGATGCCTAAGTGCTTACGTAGGCGAAATCCGGCCTGTAAATAATCCAACGAAGAGTTAAGGGCATTGATGCTCTTGCCATTCTCTGACCAATGTCCGTTTTGTAAGGAGATACCAGCGTCAAACAAGAAGGTGATAGAGTCAAGGGCGGAGTAGGAGGCAGGGTTCTGGTAGTTAAGCATTTCCTTTCCTCTGGCAGCGATGCCTGCGCCGGCCATACCCTTGTTGAAACCTTGAGCTTCTTCCGTCAGTTTTCCCCATCCGTAGCGGGAATATGGCGAGTTGCCTCCGCTGGTCTGGGCTTTGACGACCTCAAAGGATGCGAAAGTAATGACGATAAGTATGTTCAGAAAATATTTTCTCATTGTTTGTAGTTATATTCAAGTATGTAATTCAAGCCTTTCTCAACAAGCATACTGTCTTGCAAGACATCTGCGTCTAATTTTTCAGCAAAAGACTTGCTGTTGCCTCCGGTAATGATAACCTTCATGTAAGGTTTATCTTTTTTGAAGGTCCTGATGTATCCTTCCATTTCCCCTTTGATGCCCCAGACAACACCGCCAATCATGGCGTTGCGTGTGTTGGTCCCCAGAATGTCGGGCCATTCACCATCGTAAGTGTATTCTGGGAGCAGGGTAGTGTGCTCATGCATTGATGTCAGACGCATTTGCAGCCCCGGTGAAATATTTCCACAGGCGTAAATGCCTTCTTTGGTCAATAGTTCGTAGGTGATGCACGTTCCTAAATCTATCACCAGGACATCTTGGTGAGGATATTGCTGATGCGCGCCGGCAACGGCGGCAATGCGGTCGGCTCCCAATGTGTCAGGGATATAATCTGCTATTTTGAATGGCAATTTTGTCTTGGTGCTGATGTTTAATACCGGATAAGGCATATCCTGCAACGCCTTATGAAGTTCGTCACCGGTGGTTGAGACTGATGACAATGCAACATAATTGATGTCAAAGGAGCATGCCTCCTGAAATTCTGTCAGAGAGTTTTTGTTGGCGGAGCAATGCCACACGCATCTGCCATCCTCAAATACAGCGTATTTGATGGAAGTGTTGCCGATGTCTATGATAAGATTATTCATAATTCAAGCTACAAAATTAATCAAAAGAACTTGCATTTATGATGATTTATATCCTTTTCCGTATAAAAACTTTTTGAAAAAACGTGAAAAATGTTTTCCGTTTCATCAAATATGGACTGAAATCTAAAAAACTTATAACAATTTTGTAAATTTGCACATTAATTTAGGACATGATAAAAACAACATTTAATAATATAAAAATGAAAAAACAGTTATTATTACTTTCATTGGTGTTCTTTGTATGTTCTCTGAATACCAATGCTCAAGAAAAAGTGTTAGAAAAAGCGAAGAAAGACTTGATTGAAACGTCTAAGTTCGGCGGATTCGTTATTGGTCGTGCAGCATTTAATGATCGCGATTTAAGTACGTCAAATAAGAATCACAGTAACTTTGACCTCCGCCTCGTTCGTGCATATGTTGACGGTAAGGTTCTGAACTTTGCTTACAAACTTCAGGTGGAGTATGAAGGCTATGGCGGCGTTTCTGAAAAGGGCCCGCACATTGTTGACGCTTGGGGTGAGTGGCAAAAGTTTAAGTTCTTCCGCGTGAAAGCCGGTCAGTTCAAGCGCTGTTTCACATTTGAAAATCCTATGAATCCGTGGGACATTTCCTGGGGCGGCTATTCTCAGTTGGCAGACAAGTTGGCTGGCATGAACGACCGCATCGGTGAGCATTCCAGCGGTGGACGTGATGGTGGTATCCAAATTCAGGGCGACCTGTTCCCTGCACGCAAAGACGGCCATCCGTTCCTCCATTATCAGGTAGGCGTATATAATGGCCAGGGCATTAACCATAACGATGTCAATAACCACAAAGACTTGATTGGCCAGATAGCAATTAATCCTATTAAAGATTTGTCAGTTGCTTTCTTCGGATGGTCAGGCCGCTATACCAGCAATTCCAACAGCCTGATCACTGTGGACCGTAACCGTATGGCAGTGGGCCTGAAATATACTGGTCCTGTTAAGTTTCGCGCTGAATATGGTGTGAGCGAAGGTCATAAAACCAGTGACTATAATGCCGACGGTACCCTGAAAAATGGTACTTCTGATGGCGCTGACGCATGGTATGCTATGGCTTCAGTTCCTGTAAACAAGAATAAAAACTGGTTCGTACAGGCCAAGTGGGATGTTTACCGTGACGGCAAGGCTTGGAATAATTCTAAGAGCATCTATGCCTTGGGTTCGGAATATTATTTCACCAAGAACTTTAAGTTGCAGGCAAACTACTCTTACAATTACGACAAGAGTACCGCTATGGATAAGCATTATAACGCTTTTGACCTCCAACTGTATTGGAGATGGTAATTGTTTAACAACGAAAAGAGCTACTATTTATGAGGATAGTAGCTCTTTTTGTCTATTATTCATTAGTCGTATGGACAGGAGAGATTTTATTAAAGCATCAGCGGGACTGCTCGCTTCGGTCTCGGCAACGGGCGCAGTGGCCCAGGATGTTGTTGCGGGAGCGATTATTTCTGGTGAGAAGTTCTCGGATGGTAAACCGGGTGACGTCTCCAATGCAGTGTCAGACCACCTCAAGGTGGACGGCTATGTCAAGGAACCTGCCCACAGAATACCTGTTGTAGCCAGCGCAGATATTGTTGTGGTCGGCGGTGGTCCCGGTGGTGTCGCTGCCGCAGTGAGTGCCGCAAGAGAGGGTGCAAGTGTTATCCTTATTGAAAAGAGCAGCTTCCTCGGTGGCCTGTGGACGGGCGGCTTGGTCTTGCCAGTTTTGGCGACCTATGGCAGGAATAAGGCAGGTGAATGGTCAAAAGCAACAGGCGGTATATGTGCCGAACTGTGTGATGTGTTGTTGGCCAAAGGCTGGGCTTTTAATGCGGAAAGTCCGAGAGTTGACCCTGAAGCAACAAAGTATCTTTTGGATAAAACCATTCTGGATGCCGGTGTACGTGTTCTCTATAATGCTTCCGCCATTGGCGTAACTATGTCAGGCAGCAGAATTGATTCAGTTCTCTTAAATTGCAACACGGGACGCCTTGCCATAAAGTGCAAGATGGCTGTAGACGCAAGTGGAGACGGATGTCTATTTAACTGGACGGGTGATCCATATGAGTCACGCCGTTATCATATCAGTACTTCATATTTAATGGGAGGATGCAAAGGTAAGAAGATAGGAAGCAGGACGCCAAACGAAGATATGCGATTCTCTACTATCGGTACGAGGAGTCCTGAAGACGGCTTGGATGTGTTCAGGGTATCGTCTCTTTTGCAAAAACACCGTCTTGACCTGTGGAACAGGATAGAAAAGTTGCGTGAGGACCCTGTGACAAAGGATGTCTATCTCATGGAGGTCGCCCCGACTGTCGGTATACGTGTGACCAGAGTCTTGAACAGTCTCCACAATGTCACGCTTGAGGAGTCTATGGAGTGGACGGCTTTTGACGATGTGATAGGTATGTCCGGTATTTGTGATCCTTTTGAGTACAAAGGCAGGAGGATAACCAAGAAGGACCGTCCTATATGGCAGATTCCGTATCGTTCCCTGTTACCTCAGCAAACGTCTAACCTGCTGGTGTGCGGCCGTTGTTTCGGCTACGATCAGGGCATTACATGGGATGCGCGTGAGATTTCCACCTGTATGGTTACCGGTCAGGCTGCAGGAACCGCTGCGGCACTTTCGACAGCATACAGATGTGCTCCGAAGGAGCTGGAAGTGAAGAAACTTCAGCAAAAACTTCGCGAAGCAAAGGTGCGTTTGGATTTTTAGGTCGCTATCACTAAAGAAGGCTTTAGCCTCAGAAACAGTTACAATAAATGAAGCGGTGAAGTTCAACTGAACTTCACCGCTTCATTATGTTATATAACGCTGATTAGAAGGTAACCTTCAAACCGAGCTGTGCGTGCCAACGTGAATAAATTTGGTTGACAGATGGACCGGTGGTACCTGTGTAAGAGAAAGTACCGATACGGCTGTCACCATTGATGTCGATAGACTCAACCTTGAGCGGAGAAATGTAGGTCGTGCTTGAATAATATGTACCCCACTTCTTGTTCAGGAGGTTAGATACGTTGGTGATATCTAGTGAGAGCTGAATCTTGCCACCCTTCTTGTTGTAGTAGAAGTTCTCGGCAAAGTGTAAATCAAAGTGGTTCTCCCATGGAGCCGTAGCACCGAAACGCTCAGCAAACTCGCCTCTGTGTTCTTTTGCATAGCGGTCAGTTGAAGCCCATTTCTGGAACTTGGCCTTATCGTCTGCGTTCTTCCAGTTCATCTGCTCTATTTCAGCATCTGTCGGGATGTAAAGCAGTGTGTGGCCTGTACGACCGTCACCGTTGAATGTATAACGGTTGTTGCCGCTGGTAGATTCAGACATCGTCAGGCTGTAACGCATACCTGTGTTACCGTAGTAAGTCAGACCGACCTCGGTGTTGAGCTTGCCGTTGAGGTACTTGCGAGAGCTGTACATGGCGCGAGCCTTAACCTGATGAGGTATGTCAAACATAGAGTAGCTTAATTTAGGCTCATTGACATCTGTGGAAGCATAGTTATTCCAGTTGGACAATGCTACAGAAGACAAACCGTCATTAACAGATTTGGAGTGACCGAAGGTGTAGCTTACGCTCAAGTCTAAGCCGAAGTTGAAACTCTTCTCAACTTTAGCGGTAATCTGGTAAGAGTAACCTTTGTCGATGGTGCGCAGGTTGATGATGTTGTAGTAAGCGCCTGCATCTGTAGAATAGTAAGGAACAGAGCTTGCTTCAACGTTAGGAACGACGTATGAACGCTGTGTCGTTGCCTGCAAAGCCAGATTCTCAAAGTATACTGCGTGGAGGTTCTTGGAGTAGAAACCTTCTACGGAAGCTTTCCAGCCGTAACCGAAGTCATGCTCGATAGCCAGATTTGAACGCCAAGTCTGCGGATACTTGAATTTTCCGCTGACGGTGTTGATGGTCGGTTTGGCAGAAGAAGCGCCTGACTGTACAAGAGCTTGCTGATCCTGCCATTTGTCAAGTTGGTTGGTTACAGTGTAGAGTGTGGTGGATTTCATCTCCATACCTGTATTGCTGTATACGTTGCTCAGCCATACGAAAGGTACGCGACCGGTAAACAGGCCTGTACCACCGTGTATGGTCGTCTTCTTGGCTTTGTCAAGATACCAGCGGAAACCGATGCGCGGAGAAGTCATGATGTTGAAATGAGGCACCTGACCTACTCTCACGCCGAATGTCGTGGCATAGGTTGAGGCGTTGAAAGTCGGGTTGGCTGTCGGCTTGTTCCAGAAGAACGGTGCGTCGAAACGTATACCGTATGTCAGTTGGAATGCGTCAGAGATGTCCCACTTGTCCTGAGCGTAGAGACCGATCTGTGCTGCCAGAACGTTGGCGCGCCAGCCGTAACTGCCTGTTAAGTTATAATCGGAATAATTGTAGTAGTAGCGGCTTGCGTTATTGTTCAGGAAATCGTTAAGACCGTTGTAATAGTACTCACCGTTAGAATACTGATAGTAGCCATTGTAGAAATTGTATGACTCGTTGTGTGTACCGAGTGTAACGGTGTGGTTTCCTGCGTAGAATGTCAGGTTGTCTTCAATCGTGATGTTATCCTGATCAAGGTTGTTGATACCTGAAGAATATTCTGTACCGATATTTATTGAACCTGACTTAGGATAGTTGTGAGACGGATTGCTTGGATCTGCCTGACCGAATACCTGTGCATTTGTGATGTATGCTGTCGGACCCTGATAAGGCACGTCACGCCAGTCTCTTACGCGGGTGTAAGAAGCGCGGGCTTCGTTGGAGAGTGTTTCGCTGATGCGGGAGTTCAACTCAGCAACAAAGGAGTGCGTGCGGTTGGTCTGCTTGTAACCTGAGTTGTTGAAGTACAATGTTGTAGCAGAGGAGTTGGCCTTGTCCTGAGAAGAACCGTTGTATTGATAACGGAATGTGAACTTGTGTTTGTCGTTGATATTCCAGTCAATGCGTCCCAATAAACCCAAACTCTGGGTCTCGATGTCCTTTGCTCCGAAACTTTCGCGGATGCCGGTCATGTTGTAATATTGGTCGGCTATCTGCTGGGCAACAGCCGCTGAAACGAATGTCGCGTCATCGACACCGGGATAGAAGGCTGCCGGATAAGAGTTTTTCTTATACTCAGCGCTGGCAAAGAAGAACAGCTTGTCCTTGATGATAGGACCGCCTACAGTGGCACCGAAGGTCTCGTCATACTGCTTTGTCATCTTGCTGGTCTTCTGCAATGCCTGGTTGTAACGGCTGTAGAAGTTCTGGTTGTTGTAGTAGCCGTATGCACTGCCGTGGAACTCGTTGGTACCCGACTTTGTCACAGCGTTGATAGCGCCACCGGTGAAACCGCCCTGGCGGACGTCAAAGGGTGCCACTGAAATATGAATCTGCTCGATAGCGTCCAGTGAGATTGGATTAGCGCCTGTCTGGCCGCCATTAGTACCTGAACCTGCAAGACCGAACACATCATTACTTACGGTACCGTCAATCTGGAAAGAGTTGTAACGGTTGTTGTTGCCGTTGATGGTTGTACCGGCGTATTTGGAAACGGATACAAGGGCAGACTGCTTGATGACATCGTAGATGTTACGGTCAATCGTCGGAGTCATCTCAATCTCGGTGTTCTCAAATGATGTCGATTCTCCGCGTGTGCTCCGCTTGGCACTTACGGTTACACCTTGCAGCAAGGTCGTGTTTTCTGCCAAACTGGTAGAGAGTTCGTAAGTCTCACCCAAGGTCAAGGACTTGATGTCAAATTCCTTTGCCTTTGTGCCGATAAAGCTGACGTTTACCTTGTAAGGACCACCTGCACGCATACCTTGAATGGTGTAACGGCCTGATGCATTGGTGGCTGCACCATACTTGGTACCCGAAGGCAAGTGGGTAGCTTGGACGATGGCACCCATGATAGGGCTGTCATCCTTCTCGTCGGTAATCTTACCGCTCATTGATGAAGTTGTAACCTGTGCTAATGCGGATGTAAATGCGAATAACGCCATCACGAATAGCAACTGCAATTTTTTTTGCATACGATAAAAATTAAAAGTTAGTGTATTAAATGATTTTTATTGTTTGATTCCAAAAGTTGTCTTCACAAGATAGTCCGAGTGTGTAATTTCCATACAAAGATAAACAAAAATTAACACTGATGCTCGTTTTGGCTCTTTATTACTGCATAATAATTTTTTTATGTTTTTAATTTGCAAACCCTATAGTGCATTTCCGCGATGAAAGGTCCGTGCCGGGCAGGTAATTGATGCTGTCACGATGCGTGCGTTGCTCCCGATAAGTGCTCCGTTCCATGGGCTGGAACTTATGTTCCAACGGCTGGAATTTACGTTCCACCCTTTGGAATATACATCCTGTCCGCAGGTACGAAAAACATATCGCCTGAAAAAACAATAATGTCATCTGCCCCGGAGGCAGATGACATTATGCATTTTCAGTTTATCAAACAAAAATACTGTGGAATGTTATTTTCTGAGTTTCTGAAGTGTTTCCAGCAGTGTCGCTATCTTGGATTCTGAGTCGGCTTTCTTCTTACGCTCCAGTTCGATGACTTTCTCAGGTGCGTGGGCGATGAAGTTTTCATTGCTCAGTTTCTTTTCTATACCGGCAAGGAAGCCGCGCAGATGCTCAAGCTGCGCTTCCGCTTTCTTGATTTCCACTTCCACGTCAATCAGGTTTCCGAGAGGTACGGCATAGAGTGTCGTTCCGACCATAAACTCAGAGGAGCCGTCTTCTTTTTTGTCCGTAACCGTTATCTCCGAGAGGTTGGCCATCTTGGTGGTTACGCTTGTCAGATCGGGGATGGGGTTTTGGCCGATAATGTGTAGTGTGAGTTTTTCTTTCGGAGCGATATTCTTTTGGTTGCGGATGGCGCGTACGCCGGCGACTACTTGCTTCATGATCTCAATATCATTCAGTATCGTAGCGTCTTCCCTGGTCGGTTTGTCGCTCTTGAGTTCTGCCACCATGATGCTTTCGCCTTCCTTGCGGTCGTAGATGTGCTGCCAGATTTCTTCCGTTATGAATGGCATGAACGGGTGAATGACCTTCATCAGAGTGTCAAAGAAGCGCAATGTGGCATCGTATGTCTGTTGGTCGATAGGTGCCTGATAAGCGGGCTTGATCATTTCGAGATACCAGCCGGAGAACTCGTCGGTGAAGAGCCGGAATGCGCTCATCAAGGCTTCGCTTAAGCGATACTTCTTGTACAAATCCTCTATTTCCGCACAGGCTTGCCGTATCTTAGCATCAAACCAGATGATGGATTTCTTGCTGCTTTCGGGCTGCGGGATGTCTGCTGTCTGCCAACTCTTAATCAGGCGGAAGGCATTCCAAATCTTATTGCAGAAGTTGCGTCCCTGTTCGCACAGTGACTCAGCGAAGAGGATGTCGTTTCCTGCCGGAGCAGACAGAAGCATACCCATGCGTACTCCGTCAGCGCCGTATTTGTCTATCAAGGTTATGGGGTCGGGAGAATTGCCCAATGACTTGGACATCTTCCGGCCTATTTCGTCACGCACAATACCTGTGAAGTAAACGCTCTTGAAGGGTACGTCGTGCAGGTACTCCATGCCGGCCATAATCATGCGGGCTACCCAAAAGAAGATGATATCCGGACCTGTCACCAGAACGGATGTGGGGTAATAGTATTTTATCTCTCTGTTGCCGGGGTTGTTGATGCCGTCAAACAGACTGATAGGCCATAACCAGCTTGAGAACCAAGTGTCGAGTGCATCTTCGTCGCGGTGGAGGTCTGTTATTTGAAGTTCGGGTTTATTGAATTTAATGCGTGCTTCATGCAGTGCCTCCTCGGGGGTCAATGCAACGACAAAATTCTCGGTGTCGTCGTTGTCGCTGTCAATGAAATATGCCGGGATGCGGTGGCCCCACCACAGCTGCCGGCTGATGCACCAGTCCTGAATGTTTTCTAACCAGTTGCGATAGGTGGTGACATACTTAGTGGGATAAAATTTGATTTTTCCTTCCAGAACAGGTGGCAGGGCAATTTCTGCAAAGTGCTTCATGGAGAGGAACCACTGTTTGCAAAGTCTCGGTTCGACAGCGGTGTCTTGATTGCGCTCTGAATACCCGACCTTGTTATTGTAATTCTCAACTTTCTCCAATAAGTTGGCGTTCTTCAAGTCAATGGCAATTTGTTTGCGTACGTCCATGCGGTCCTGTCCAACGTACAGTCCGGCTGCTTCGCTGAGTGTGCCGTCAGGATTGAAGATGTCTATTGTCTCCAGGTTATGCGTCTTGCCCAGGGTGTAGTCATTCACGTCGTGTGCCGGAGTGACTTTCAGACATCCTGTACCAAACTCAATGTCAACATATCTGTCTTCAATGACGGGTATGACGCGGTTGACCAGTGGTACTGTCACCTTATGGCCGCTGAGCCATCTGTTTTTAGGGTCTTTGGGATTGATGCACATAGCCGTGTCGCCCATGATGGTCTCGGGGCGTGTTGTAGCGACTACGGCATAATATCTGCCGTTTTCATCCTGATGTACGACTTCGCCTTCCTGATTGGTGAGTTTGACTGGGTTTACGTCGGCGTCGGCAACATAGTATCTGAGGTAGAAGAGTTTACTCTTCTCATCACGATATATGACTTCCTCCGTGGAAAGTACGGTTTGTGCTTTCGGGTCCCAGTTTACCATGCGGAGACCTCTGTAGATGAGTCCTTTTTTATAGAGATCAACAAAGACTTTCATGACACTCTCGGAGCGCTGCTCATCCATAGTGAAGGCTGTGCGTTCCCAATCACAGCTGGCACCGAGACGGCGCAGTTGTTTGAGGATAATGTCGCCGTGTTCGTCAGTCCACGCCCAGGCATATTTGAGGAATTGCTCACGGGTGAGGTCTCTTTTCTTGATGCCCTGTTCAGCCAAGCGGTTTACCACTTTTGCTTCAGTGGCTATACTTGCATGGTCGGTGCCGGGTACCCAGCATGCGTTCTTGCCGCTAAGGCGCGCCTTACGTACTAATACGTCCTGAATGGTGTTGTTCAGCATATGTCCCATGTGAAGGACACCCGTTACATTGGGGGGCGGTATAACTATGGTGTAAGGCTCTTTGTTGTTGGGCTTGGAGGAGAATAATTCATTCTTCTCCCAGTACTCATACCATTTTTTCTCTATATCGTGCGGATTGTATTTTGCTCCTAATTCCATAATATAGTTGTATAAATTGTTTCGATAAGCGTTGAATGATGATGCAAAGTTACGAATAAATATCTTTTATTCAATTTGTTCAATTGTCAAATGTCTTGGCTTCTTCCCAGATTTTATCCATTTCGGCGATTGTCATGTCCTTGAGTTTACTTCCCTGCTTTGCCGCCTTGGCTTCAAGATAATTGAAGCGTTTGATGAATTTGCGATTGGTGCGCTCGAGGGCATTGTCAGGATTGATGTTGTAGAGCCGTGCGGCGTTGATAAGACTGAAGAGTACATCTCCGAACTCCTGCTCGGCTTTATCTGCATCCATATGGCGCACTTCTGACTCAAACTCTGCGATTTCCTCCTTGACCTTGTCCCATACTTGCTCTTTCTTCTCCCAGTCAAAACCTACATGGCGGACTTTGTCTTGAATCCGGTATGCTTTGATAAGTGTAGGCAGTGTCTTGGGAACGCCGCCCAGGACGGTCTTATTGCCGTCTTTCTCTTTTTGCTTTATTTTTTCCCAGTTATCTTCTATTTGCTCAGCTGTTTCAGCGACGACATTGCCGTAGATGTGCGGATGGCGGAACTTGAGTTTTTCGCAAACTTTATGGCACACGTCTACAATATCAAACGTTCCTTTTTCTCTGCCGAAAATACTATAAAAGATAACGTGCATGAGAACGTCGCCGAGTTCTTTGCAGATTTCATTGTCATCTTCATTGCTCAGGGCGTCAACGAGTTCGTAGACTTCTTCTATAGTATTGGACTTGAGTGACTGATTGGTTTGTTTGCTATCCCACGGGCATTTTTGGCGCAAAGTGTCCATGACATCAAGCAGATTGGCAAAAGCTTCTTTGGCTTCTTCGCGGGTGTATTTGGCTGTATTGTTCATAATGTAGAGAAGTGTTGTCGGATATAATTGTCTGCCCAGTCGTAAAAGTCGTAGAGCGTTGGGGTGATTTTGCCCTTCTTGCGCATGTCATTGATGGTATCGAGAGCTTTGCGGATGATTTTTGCCTCTACGGGTTGCAGTTTTTGCTGTATGCCTGTGCCGCACTTGTTGTAAAGCTGTGCTACATTTATATAATCCTTGCCATTGCTGACGGTATAAGGGAAAAGTCTTTTCTTTAGTTCTAATCCTTTTTCAGCCATCCACGCAGTACCGTCTTC
Source organism: uncultured Bacteroidales bacterium (assembly GCA_902766625.1). GTDB lineage: Bacteria > Bacteroidota > Bacteroidia > Bacteroidales > Bacteroidaceae > UBA6382. The sequence goes on from CACXEH010000051.1 coordinate 16,954, forward strand.
ACGGCTGATAAAAGTCTGCGGCAACCTGTTTCCGGGATTGAGAATGACAGGCATGCAGACGGTTGTAAGAGGGTAGCCGACATAAAGCCAGCTTGTCGTAAATGCGGCGGGCTCATTGGTTCTCACACCTTGCACAAGGAGACACGATGCTGTGCTGTGCCTGGGGATATAGTCGCGGAAGGGCATCATGGTGGTGTCTTTTTCGGTCTCGGGCATATTGTCAAGGAGATTGATGTGTGTCAGTCCGTGTGTGACGTATCTCGGGATATGTGTAATAAGGTATGTCGCATCGATGTTATCGTCTTTTTGTGCTTTTTTCATGAATTCCGCGATAGCGAGATATCGCTCGCACCCCTGATTCTTGGTCTGGTCTCCAGAAAAGCCGTAATTGGTGCGGAGGAGATATCCCTCTGGAGCGACGGATGGATCGTTGGCGTCATATTTTACATAACCATTGTTGCCGACCTCATAATACGCGCATCCGCCGTGAGCATCAATGACGCCATAGTTGGTATTGACACACAACGGGCGTTCGCGTTGGTCCAGAAATTTTTCAAAGTCTGCCAGTGTAGCGCATTCTCCTAAGGCGATGCGCATAATCTCTCCCTCAAGTTCTTCCTTCTCATTCTTCTCGTTGAGGTTGTAGTCCGCAGTGTTGATAATGGCAAAGCCTTTCTCGTTGTGTCCGCCCCAGATTTCCTGTGGTATCGTGTCACGGGCATTGGCGATGCCCACATAACGGTATAATGTGCCTTGCCTTTCAATACAAATATTGCTGAGGAAACCTGTGTCGCGGTTCTTGAAGATCATGGGCCTGCCGTCTTTGCTGGCCTTAGACGTGATGATGACCGAAGTGCACGCTAAAGCAGATGCAGATGAAACAATGGTGGCCAATATAAATGTGATAAGGTGTTTCATATTCATTTAATTATTCGTGCCGGATTACCGCCAGCGATTGAAAAAGGTGGGATATCTTTGGTTACTACAGCTCCTGCGCCGATGACAGAGCCTTTGCCGATTGTGACGCCTGGGAGGATACATACATTCTCACCAATCCACACGTTTTCGCCGATAATAACCGGTCCTTTGCTGTAAATGGTTCTTGAGCGTGGTGGTGACATCAGTTCTTCTTCACTGTTTTTGCCGTGACTATGGTCGGTAATGAGCACATTGCTGCCAATCAATACATGATTGCCAATAATAATCTTGTTGGCTACACCGATATGGACTCTTGCATTAAGAGTGACGTCGTTGCCGATGGTCAAATTAGGCGTATGGTCGGGTGTGTTGACACATTCCAAGCGCAATCCTTTTAGTGCGCTGAAATTGTCCCCGATAGAGATGTTCTTGCCGCCGTTGAGGAAATCAACACCTTCAACATTGCAGTTTTTGCCGACGTGTCCGATTTGGTATCTGAAACGGTTGGAGATAATTCTTGTGCGGATTTTCTTCCACAAGCGTGCCGCTTTGTCAGGCCAGATCAGAGCAAAGAAGTTGCTGATGATAAATGCCAGAATCTTATATACGGGCTTTGTAATCTTCTTCACCCAGTGGGATATCATCTTGTATGAGAAGATAAATTTGATTGCAGACCAGATAATGCGGGCGATGCCTAATTCTTCTTTCATGATTTCCCATGCGTTGTCTAACTTGAAGTTGCATGGTTTTTTGAGAATGACATGATTGAAGAAATATGGAAAAACGAAATCGCTTATTTTATTCTTGAGCAGAATGAGAGAGTTGACAGAGATGCCGTTATCTTCAAATTCGTCATATATCTTTACGAGGTTTTTCACAAAGACTTCAAAGAGGTTGTATCCGCCGTTGTTCTGCGTTTGTGTTCCTGAATCATAAAAGGGCAGATTGACAATGAGGTTTTCCTTGCCACGCAGTGCAGCGTGGAGGTGTGCAGGAACTTGGACGAGATGGGTGTCGAAGTATTTCTCCAGAGATATGTCGCGGACATACTCTGTCCTGTCAATATTGGAACTCATGTAAGTGATTCTTACATTGAGTTTGTTCAGAAACTCGTCTTGGTCATCATAAATGCGGAATGTGTTTTTGCTGTTGCAGTTCAGACTCAGTTGCACAAGGCCGTAGTCCTCTTTCTCCAGATGGTCAATCAGCGTATTCAGATGACGTGTCTGGATGTAGTCATCATCACCAAGGAGCCATACGTATTTGGCTGTGGCTTTTCTGAAGCATTGTAAGAAATTGCGGTCTGCACCGATGTTTTCATCGTTGCGTAGATATACAAAATCCAGTTTCTCTTTATACTCATTGACAACCTGACTGGTGTTGTCGGTTGAACAGTTATCAGAAATGATAATTTCCATTCTGTCCAGGTCGGCAGGCTGAATGGTCATGAGCCGTTTGAATTGTTCTCTCAGACACTCTGCCCTGTTGTATGTGGGGATGCAGAGACTCAATACTTTTTGCTGAGGATTATCGTATGAAAAACTTAATTGCTGTGCCATAAGTCTCTTTTTGTTTTGAAGATGATGTAAGCCCAGGGCATTAGTGCGAGGGTGATAAGACAGTAACCCGTTGTGATGCCGTTGACGCCCCATATCCTTCCTATTAATAATGTGGAGATGCAGCAAAGTATTGCTGTAACGATAGAATATATAAGATAAGGCTCTTGTTTATGACATCGCAGATAGGTCGCCCATGCTGTGATAAACTGATTGGCAAATTCTGGAATCATCATCATAATCATAGGGATGTAGGGGAGAAAACGCTCCGCCAGATTGACATTGGTGATGGTTATGCCGAAATGCCTGAATATGAAAATAAACATGAAGAATCCTGCCAGACATACCGCATTGACACTGACGGCTTGGCGCACCGTGAAGTAGAATAGGCGGTCTAATTGTGAATACTGTTTCTTCTCGATTAGTCCGGAATAAATGGGTATTTTGGTAGAGGTCCAGCTGTAGGTCAGTGCTTGGATACCGGTAAGGACTGTCAGGGTCATTCCCATTTGTCCTGCCGCAACGGCACCATTGGTGGCGAATATTGTCGGACTGAATAATTGGAAGATGAAATATCCGCTGACCCAACTCACTGCTATTTTCCACTGGAAAGGCAATATCTCTTTAATGTAAGAAATCCGTTCCGTGACCTTTATCTTGTATATATTCCAAACTATTTTGCCCAATGGCGTGCATAAGAGGAAGATGGCTGACACCAGGATGTACACGATGTTTCCGATACTTAAAGCGTAAAGTTTTGCGCCTAATGCAAAACTGACCAATACGCTGATGAGGTAAAACGTGTATTTATAGAAATAGTATTTCTGTACATCCTTGACTTTGCCCAGTCCTTGAAGATAGGAGAAAACAGGTGTTATCAAAAGGTTCAGCGCTGTGGTGAAACACAATATCAGCCACGGGATTTGCCAGTTGATGTCATTGTCGGCTTCCCCGAAATGGTAAAAAAACGAATAGCCGCCGATGATTAAGGCTACCAGCAGAATGCAGGAAAAGAAGATGTACCATTTCGTACAGAAATGAAGCATGGATGACAGTCTGGAGCGGTATCTTTCTTCGCCAATAAGCATGGAATCATCCCACTGGAGATGTGCCACGTCATGCGCGACATACTGGGTGATGACGGTGTTCATACCCAGTTCAAAGAATACCTGTATGGCGAGAATGCTCTTGAATGTGTAGTAGTAGCCTTGTTCTTCCGCACTCAGACATTTCAGGATGAATAATGCAGTGAGAAACCCTCCTCCGGCGGATACCATTTGTCCTGCAGAGGAATATGCTATTGATTTGTCAATGCCGAGTTTCTTTGCTAACCACATATTAAATTAAGATGTTATTCAAACAGGCTTTTCTGCAATGTGATATGTGTGAATTCGCGGAGATATTGCTGGTTTCCTGCGATGTATATAAATTGTTCGTCAATCTCCAGACGACGCACTTTCGGGAATTGCTTGATCTTTCCTTCTGTGTACAGGTCGCTTAGTTGTTCCAACAAGGCAGAGGCAACGCCGCTGCTTTTCTGATGTTCATCCATCACGATGAGGTTGGAATGCCTTGAAGCCAACTTCTGTAATTGGTCTTTGTTGACGGGCTTTACAAACGGTATGCTGTAAACGGCAGTGTCGATGTTGTTTTCTTTAATCCAATTAACGGCATAGTACATCACCGAACCGGAGGCGATGACAGCCGATGTGCTGTTGCTGTCTTGATAACAGTGTATGTCGCCTATCTTCAGGGAGTAAGGTTCTGTATAGATTTCTTTCTCCCCGGCTTTGCCCAAGCGGATATACATGCATCCGTTGTATTGTGCCGATATATGTGTGATTGCTTTTGCTTCAGATGGATCCGACGGGGAGCAGATGACCATGTTGGGTAACGTCCTCATCATGCCGATGTCCTCTGTAGCGTGATGTGATACGCCAGAACTTCCATATGCGAATCCGGCTCCGACAGATACTACTTTTACGTTTCCGTTATAGTAACATACGTCATTGCGTATTTGTTCAATACAGCGCAGGGTCGGGAAGTTACCGATAGAGTAAAGGTACACATTATATCCGTTCATGGCCAGACCGCTGGCAATGCCAACCATGTTTTGCTCGCAGATGCCTACGTTAATAAAGCGGTCTGGATATGCTTCGGCGAATGGCGTGACAACATTATAGCCTAAGTCTCCAATGAGAAGAAATATTTTGTCGTTGGTCTTCGCCTCTTCAATCAGTTGCTTGATAAATGCTGTTCTCATTTTAGTTCTTCTTTTGCGGCTTGGAGCTCCTCGTCGTCAGGGTTGTGGTAATGCCACATGAGTTTGTTTTCAATAAAACTTACCCCTTTGCCTTTAATCGTGTTGGCTATGATTACTGTGGGTTTTTCCTTTTCGCTTTTGAATTGCGTCAAGGCATTCTCTATTTCGCCAAAGTTGTGTCCGTCAATCTCAATGACGTTCCAATGGAAATCTCTGAATTTTTCTGCGAGAGGGGCAATGTCCAAGATGTCTTTGACGTCACCCATGCTTTGTATTTTGTTGTAGTCGACAATCAGACAGAGATTAGATGTCTTGTGGTGTCCGGCAAAGAGTATTGCTTCCCAGTTTGAACCTTCGTCAAGCTCGCCGTCGCCTGTGAGGCAGATGACGTCATAATCGTTGCGGCTGACCTTGGAGGCTATCGCCTGACCGATGGCTATGGGCAGTCCGTGACCCAGGCTTCCTGTTGAAATCTCCACGCCCGGCACTTTGTGGCTGCAGTGTGTGTAGTACACAGAGCCGTTGTCACCATAAGTGCTTTTAAGTTCTTCTGCATTGATATATCCTGTCAGTGCCAAAGTTGCGTAAAGTGATGCGCAACAATGACCTTTGCTCAGTATAAAACGGTCGCGCCTGGGCGAGTCTATGTTTTCAGGCGATATGTTGATGATGTCACCGCCATAGATGACAGTCAGGATGTCTGCCATGGACAATGCCCCTCCTGTGTGCGAAGAACGGGCGTGATGCGCCAACTCTAGTGAGAGTATTCTGATTTTCTTGGACAGGTCAATATAGTTTTGCTGCATGAGGCTGACTCTTATTTATATATTTTTCTATCTGTTCCGCACAGATGTTGTATACGTCTTCCTTAGTGTATCGTTTATACCAGTCTACGGTGTAGTGGATGGCTTCGTCCAGATTAAGTCTTGGTTGCCAGTCCAGTCGTGTCTTGGCTTTGTCTATGTTGAGTGTCAGAAGATTTGCTTCGTGGAGGTCTTTGGGGTTGGATACATCTTTCAAATGCCCTGAACCATATTCTGCGACTACCTTACTTGCCACGTCCCATACGGTGGCGATGCCGTTGTTTTGTGGTCCGAAATTCCATGCCTCGCAATATTCTGTCGGGTTTTCCCACATTTTTTTAGCCAGAAGGAGATATCCGCTGAGTGGCTCCAGCACGTGTTGCCATGGTCTGACAGCCTTTGGTGAGCGTATCTCAATGTCTTCTCCATTTTCCAAAGCCCGGATGCAGTCGGGGATGATACGGTCTTTTGACCAGTCGCCACCGCCAATGACATTGCCGGCTCTCACACTGGCAAGACTCATGCCATGCTCACTGTATTTCTCCGGGTTGAAGAAACTGCGGCGCCAGGAAGCGATGGCTATCTCTGCCGCGCCTTTGCTGGCAGAATAGGGGTCATAGCCGCCCAGAGGGTCGTCTTCACGATAGCCTTGCAGTTGTTCTTTGTTCTCATAACATTTGTCTGTCGTCACCATGACACCGACTTTGACGCTCGGAGTGATGCGGATGGCCTCCATGACATTTATGGTGCCGATGACGTTGGTCTCAAATGTGTCTAAGGGGTAGGCGTAGCTTACACGTACTAATGGTTGTGCAGCAAGGTGAAAGACGATGTCGGGTTGCCAGTCTGATATGATTTCTTTGAGCCAGTGTCCGTTACGGATATCGGCACGGGTGTCGTAGTCCAACCGTTGGCTGAGGCCGGCAAGCGCATAGTTGTCTTTCTCCGTTAGTTCATCCTGGGCTATGCCTGCCACGACAGCTCCCATCTGTTGGAGCCAAATGGTCAGCCATGACCCTTTGAAACCTGTGTGCCCTGTCACGAGGACGCGCTTGCCCTTATAGAAGTTGTATAATTCTTTCATTTATGATTTGTTAGCAAGACATTCCCGGATAAATGCCGCCATCTGGTCTTTTTGCTCCGTGACACTTTTATACAGTTTGAACTGGTTTCTCGTCCTGTCAAGGTTAAGTTCAGGATAAGTTATCTTGTAGTAGGTGTCTCCGTTCAGATAATCGGTCAGGAACCTGACAGCCTGCATATAGGGGAACAACTGGGCTGCGTATGGAATATTCTCAATCTCCACGGGAAGTAAGAAGCTGCCGGCTGTCTCCATATAGCCTTTAATGAATGCTTTGAAGATGGACATATTAAAACTTACTTTGTTCATGTCAGCATCGTCTTCGTTTGTGGTACTTGCCGCTGTGCGCAGGAAATCGCCCACATCAGAGAAAATGAAGTTTGGCATGACGGTGTCAAGGTCGATGACACACAATACATTGCCATCTTCGTCAAAAAGCAGGTTGTTGACTTTGGTGTCGCAGTGACATATGCGTTTGGGCAGTTTGCCTTCACGGTACAGCCGCTCGCCAAGGCACATCTCTTCCGCGTCTTTTAGGATGTCGTTGACGAGGTCCTGCACTTTGGAAAGGCGGTGAACTTTGTCTTCCTGAACGGCATCTTTGAGTTGCTTGATGCGAAATTCCATGTTATGGAAATTTGGTATACTCTCACCCAACTCTGTGTCGATGTCTGCCAGCATTGCCTGAAAATCACCGAAGGACTTGCCCACTTCGTATGATGTCTCAGGTGTTACTTCCGACTTGCTCTTTGACGGGATGAAAACCATCATGCGCCAATATTTGCCATTGTCGTCGCGATAGTAATATTTCCCGCTGTCTTTCAGTGGAATGAACGTGAGGACGTGTCTGTCGATGTCTGTCATGCCCATGTCCTCATATTTTCTGCGGATATGATTGACCACCGTGATGATGTTGTCCATTAGCATGTCAACGTCCTCAAATATGTTGTTGTTGATATGTTGCAATACGTAGTCCGGCGTGTCTTCCTCACTGGTGTATACGCGGTAGGAGTCGTTGATCAGTCCTTTTTCCATGGGCTTGAAATCAGAGACGGTACCCCGGATGTTAAATTGCGAGACAATTTTGTTCAAAAGATGTTGTTCCATTTTTGTGCTGATATAATTTTGAACAAAGTTAATAAAAATATAAAAGACACAGCGTGCTTTGCGCGCGATAAATGTGGATAAAAAAGAAGGTTAATCCCGTATGTGTGTCGGTTCCATGGGCTGGAATATAAATTCCATAGGCTGGAACGTATATTCCATGGGATGGAATATAAAATTATACGTGATGAGATGACTTTTTTTTCTTGACAGTAAGTGATGTACATTAATGAGACTTTTGTAACTTTGCAAAAATCAGAAATGTTTTTACATGGCATACGAAATGTATATTGACGATGAATTTCTGCTGGAGTCCCCCTTGGCATCACGGCTGTATCATGATCATGCGGAGAAAATGCCTATTATGGACTATCATGCCCACTTGTCTCCACAGAAAATCGTTACGGACTACCAGTTTAAGTCACTGACAGAGTTGTGGCTTCAACCCGGAGAATACAAATGGCGCGCGATGCGTGCCAATGGTATTGCCGAGAAGTTTGTGACAGGCAGTGTGTCGGATTGGGACAGATTTCAGAAATGGGCCGAAACGGTGCCCCGTCTCTTCAGAAATCCGCTGTACCACTGGACGCATCTTGAACTGAAACGCGTTTTCGGCATTGACAAAGTGTTGAATCCTGAGACGGCGAGGGAGATATATGATGAATGCAATGCAAAATTGCAGTTGCCGGAATACTCCATGCGTAATCTGATAAAGCGTTTTAATGTCAAGGCAATTTGTACAGCCAATGATATGACTGACGAATTGACATATCATCGTGAGTGGAACGCAGAGAAACGCGATTTTGAGATGTTCCCGACATGGAAACCTGACCGTATCTTCGAACTGGAGAATGTTGAGAAATTCAATAGATATATAGACCAGCTCTCTGATGCGTCGGATATCGTTATCCGCACCTACGGCAGTCTGCTGGAGGCTTTGTGGAAACGCCATTCGTATTTCCACTCTCAGGGATGCCGCTTGTCGGATATCAGTATAGATACTTTCTATGTAGAGGATTACACCTCTCTGGAGGTCAATGAAATATTCCTGAAGATAGTCAACGGCAAACCTCTTTTGCCAGTGGAGCAGAATAAGTTGAAGGCATCCTTACTCATGGACCTATGTGAGATGGATTACAAAGTGGGATGGGTGCAGCAATACCACATAGGTGTCCAGACAGACATCAATACGACGATGTATAAACAGCTGGGACGCCATAGCGGTTTTGACGGCATGAACGACAAAAATGTCGGTGTCGCAATGAGCAAATTCTTCGACCGCGTGTACTCCAGAGGGCTGCTAAGCCATACCATAGTGTACAATCTCAACGCAAAAGACTTTGAGATGTTTGCAGTCATCCTGGGTTGCTTCCAAGACGGGACCTATCCCGGCAAACTGCAGCTCGGTCCGGCGTGGTGGTATCTTAACAACGACCAGGGAATGCAGCGCCAGTTGGACGCTTTGTCAAGTCACGGTTTGCTGAGCCGTTTTGTGGGAATGGCAACCGATTCCCATTGTGTCCTGTCGTATTGCCGCCATGAATATTTCCGCAGATTCCTGTGCAATCTTATCGCTGACGAACTGAACAGAGGCAGATTGCCCGAGTCGGAAATGGAGCGGATAGGCCAGATGATAGAGGATATATGCTATAACAATGCAAGAAATTTCTTTAACCTGATTTAACCGTCGGTCAAGGATATTTGGAAGATGTTTTTCTGGTATATATTCCATGGCGGGAAGTTGTTTGTCACATCTGCTCAGGACGGCAGCCGGACGGTTCCGTATGCTAAAACTTGTCCTTTCCCTGACGTTGCCGCAGTGCTGGATTTCTATTGCGGCGAGGATGAAACCTACAAGGCAGTCATGCTTTCCTGTCGCCACGGAGGAGAGGAAGATTGGTTGCCGTTGCGCTCATGCTATGACAGATTGCCATATAAACATTATGCCAATGCTACAAAAGCATTGGAAGTCCTGGATTGGAACAGTCAGACGTTGTATTGTGGACATTGCGGCACAAGACAGGAGTTGAGAACACCTATCAGCAAGTTTTGTCCTAAATGCGGGGTCGAGACTTGGGCGAAATTGTCTCCCGCGGTGATTGCGGTAATCTCGAGGGGTGATGAGATACTTTTGGTCAAGTCCAAAACTGTCAAGAGAGATTATCATGTCCTTATCTCCGGTTTCGTGGAGCTGGGAGAGAATTTTGAGGATTGTCTTCGTCGTGAGGTTTACGAGGAAACAGGGCTAAAGATAAAGAATATACGCTATTATGGTAGTCAGGCATGGCCTTTCCCTCGCAATGTTATGGTTGGTTTCTTTGCTGAATATGCCGGCGGTGAACTCAGATTTCAGAAAGAGGAGATAGACAGTGGTGCGTGGTTTCGCTACGATGCACTGCCGCAGATACCTGGCAAGATGAGTATATCACGTCGGCTGATTGACGCATGGGTGAAAAGTCGTTCAAAAAATAAATAATAAAGCTACAGCGATTTAACTGTCTTTCATTTCACGCAATAATTGTTGCTGTTTAGGGGATAATGTTGTGGGCAGTTGTACGTTGTAGGTGATAATCAAATCGCCTTGCTTACCGTCTGGTTGCGTGTGTCCTTTGCCTTTTAGTCTTACTTTTGTGCCTTGTTGCGTGCAGGGCTTGACTTTAAGTTTGAGTTTGTTCTGAGAGGTCTGGATGATGATTTCCCCGCCTAAGAGGGCTGTGTATAAGTCAAGATTGACCGTAGCCTGTGTGTCACGCGGCGTCATGTCTTGGAATCCTGCGCCAAAGGGTGATGCACTGCGCTGATGGCGTGAGGAAGTTCTGGCACCGCCGAATATTTGTTCGAAAAAAGAACTGAAGCCTCCACTGCCTAAACCTTCAAAGGCACTGAAGTCAAAGTCTTGGTTGAAGCCTTGGGCATTGTTGCCGAAACCACCTTGCTGGAAAGCTTCAGTCTCTTTCCAGTGCTCTCCGTATTGGTCATATTTGCGCCGTTTCTTCGGGTCGTTAAGAACATCGTATGCTTCGTTCAGGGCCTGAAACTTTGCTTTAGCCTTAGGGTCGTTTGGATGCAAATCAGGATGAAACTGTTTTGCACGTTTCTTATAGGCATCCCTAATTTTATCTTGCGGGGTGTTCTTGTCAATGCCCATGATTTTATAGTAATCTATAAATGCCATCTTTTATATGCTTTTGTTCAAAGAACTAACAACAAAATAAATGCCAAAACAGGCACTTACACATGATTTGCGTAAGTGCCTGTATCTGGGATAAAGATATGTGATTATTTTTTAGAGAACTGCATGCCGAGCTGCATACCGTCGTAGTTTTTTGCCAGTTTTGAAATGGTTGTCAATGTGGAGTTTGCGGACAATGTACTTGCATATTGTGCGAAACTCAGCAATTTGTCAGCCTTAAAAGTCAGTTGCAGTGCGTTGCTCTTGATGGCAGCGTTGGCGGTTGCCATTTTGACACCAAGTTTAGAGTAGAATGTGACAGTAGAGCCGGAGATGGAGTATTTACCTGTGACAGCTTTGTTCTTGAGTTTGGCTGTAAAGGTTGAGTCGGCTGCGAAGATAAATGTTGATGTGCCGGAGGTAAATCCGTATTTAGTCAGGGCTGAGCCTAATTTCTTCTCCACAGTGTTGGCTGCGATAACTCCGCCGGCCTGACTTAAAAGATTTTTGGAAGAAAAGGCTACAGCTGGTTCCGAATAGGTCCATGTGCCGACAATGTTGTTTTTGCTGATGGATTTTGTACCGACAACATTGTTGAAGATTGAGGATAAAACATCTGCAGAAGTAGCGTTCTTGGTGTCTGTGCCTGTTGTTGATTTGTTTGACGAAGATGATAAAATATTACCAAGAATATTCTTCAGTGAACTTTGTGCATCGCATTGTGCAGGAATAGTCGCAACAGCGATGAGCATGACATAAAATAGTTTTTTCATTGTTATAGTCTGTGTTTATTAATATATTCTAATTTTAGCAGCCTCTGCTTCGTGGCTATGTTTTACAATGTATACACCTTTTCCAAAGCGGTTTCTGATGTCTCTTATATTACATTTGCCAAGTTGTTCGCCGTTTAAGCTGTAAACTGTTACAACTTGATTGTCCTGTGTGTTTATTACAGTTCTGATGCCCTCAATGCCGTCATCCATATAAACAAATGTAATGTTTCCGTTATCCAGATGTTTTATGTTGGTGAGAGAGCGATGGAAAAAGTTTCCAGTGAATGCAGTCGCGGCTGGTGTGGAAGTGTCTGATATTTCCGTGTTATTAGTAAGTCCGGGATAGAAATCGCCCTGATAATCCTCCTTAGTGGCATAGACGTATGTCTTATTCTTATATGTCATGTAGGGTGTCGGTGTGTTGTCGGCGCATAGTATGGACATACGCTGATGTGTCGCCACGTTGTTGACGGTGTTCGCTATCCATGCACTGCTGCTGTAGTCAACATGATATACCAGCATACCCTCACCGTAATAGGGCGAGAACCATGTGGATGCGGTCCTGTTCTCCAGTAGTAAGTATTCATTTTTGTTGGCTTCGTTGGGAATCATGATGGCACGTATCCCTTCTTTTCCTGTCAAAGGAGAAAGTTCCACGTTTTGTTTCTTGACCTCTAATGTCGCAGGTTGCAGCCAGCCCATGAATATTCTCTCGTAGGAGGAATAGCCTACGGGCCTACGGCTGTCCTCGACATATTGTCCCCAGTCCATAATGTCCCAAAAATCCAGTCCGAAGTTGTCTGGGAGATTGTCAGTGGAATAGAAATCGGGTAGGCCCATTGCATGTGAGAACTCATGAACAAATGTACCGATACCGTCAGGCCGTTCAGTGCCTGAGTCATCGTAATCAGCCGACTCATTGACGCAGAGTATTGCCTCTACGGTGTGTTTGCCGAATGTATATGAAAAGTTTGTGTAGCATTTTGCCCAGATGCTCTCTTCAGGTCCGTAAGCCTGCTCGCCCGGACCGGCATAGATGAAGCCGATGGCTGGGATGCGGTTGTTTGTGGAGACGTAAGGTGAGAAGTCTATGTTTCTTGCCAGCAGCGAGTCTAAGGCTTCCTGCATCATACCTCTGTCATTACGGTCATTCCCGTAGATATTTCCGCCATAGTCTTTTCTCACTCCGTGAAGAGTCACGACACCAAGGATGCGAAACTGCGGTTGGAATATGCTGTCACTTTGTGCAATGAAATAATCGCGCACACTGCCGTAATAACCGTTTTGCTGATAGTTGCAGGCATTGAAGTGTTTATCAAAGAAGAGGGAATCACATTCAGCGAGAAATTTTACGTCTCTGAATTGTATCAAGACAATCGGAATGATTGGAGAGCCTTTCGCTTTGACGGAAGCGCTACTATTAGAGGCGAAACTGCCTTTTTGCATTATGGGATATTGAAAGTGCCGTGTAATTTTTTTATGAAATAAGTCAGCTTGCAGACTTTCTGTAAGGGTTCTTGCTTCCGGATTGTGGGCAATGATGCCCGAAGGAACGATGTTATTTTGAGAGATAGTCGCGTAACACCATTGCTGATTCTTGTCGGCACATACAATAATCCCGTCTGTAGTGCGAAAGCCATGCAGCAATTCGTCACCGAAGCGATGCAGCGTAAGTTTGCTGCCGTCTGACTGTATGACATTTATACAACGCGGGTATGCTCTGCTGGCGAAGCAATGCAGTGATGTGCAGTAGCAGCATAATAGTATTATAATATACTTTAGCAGTTTCATCTTCAGATGCTATGTTGTTGCAAAAGTACACAAAAAGTATACTTCCTATATGTCTGATAGGGTAAAACTTTTGTTTGTAATAGTTATAAAAGGTTGCCGTTAGTGACAACCTTTTAATTGTTTGCTTTATTTCATAATGATGATGTTTGGGACAGTGCGACAACCTTCGTGGTCGAATTTGTGGTTGTCGTAAGGGTGATTGATGACACCCGTCTTTTTCGTCCAGGCTGTCGAGGAACCGCCGCCGTCAAGATTGATGGCATGAGTAAGACCCAGTTGTTTGGAAATGTACGACTCTTCGCTGATGGATGCACCATAGATTTCGCGGTCGGGGAAACGTCCGTCAATGACAATATAGTAGACATAGCCTTTGTCGTCGTAACCAATAATGGTACGCGGGTGACGCTTGTCATAGAAATACTTTTCCTTGATGAAGTTGGGGACTTTCTTGTCAATCAGCAGTACGGGACCCGATGTTAACAGTGCATTGTACTCAGTTGGGTAAATCCCATATTTTGTTGTGTCGGTAAAGGCTATCTCCAATTGGTGGCCTTTCTTGTCCTTTGTCGCGATATATCCGTTAGTTCTGAAGGTTTCATTGCGTTTTGTATTCCCCACGATTTTACCGTCGATAGCAAAGTAGGTGGAGGGTATGAGCCTTTTCATATCAAAGTAACTTGCGTTGATGGCGGCTTTAGCTTTATGTTTTTTTGCCAATGCAGGTGTTGTGCCTTCGTTGGGATGCTGTGCGTCAATGATGTAGGTCTTGCATCTCTTGGCAGGATACTTGATGATGGATATACTCATTTTTGCTCCGAACATAGGTACGAGGGCGTAACCGGCTTTGGCGCCTTTGCCCAGTCTGACCCAGTTCCAGTCTGCGTTTGCCAATGCGACAGAGTCGCTTGCCGTTTGGGCTGACATGAATGCTGGAAACAGCAGGGTGATCGTCAGGAGAAGTAATGTTATTTTTTTCATAAATTCAAAAGTATTCTGTTGAATGATGTTTATATTTAATTTCGATTTTTGCGTGAGAGTATTCTCTTTGTCCTTCTGAATCAGTATTTATATTCTTTTATGTCCAGCGATTTGATAAGGGTATTATCTTTAGCGATAATCTCGATTGTAGGCACTTTGTCGTAGAATCGCCAGCTGCCGAGTCGTTGTATGCCTTTGGCGTCACTGAACTTATAGTGGCGCTTGCCGTCGACGATGACTTCAACGCTACCTTTCAAGTCAATGTCCATCGTTACACTGCTGTAGCGGAATTTTTTACCGGTGAAGGTAATCTTTTCTCCTGTTTTTATCTGCTTGTCTGCAAGTGTCATGTTTTTCTTTGCCTTGATGGGCTTGAAGGGAAAGAGGCAGAAGTCAGACAGGACGATGGTTGCTCCTTTGGCTATGGACTCCACTTCGAGCGGTGTCTTGAAGATAGATGACTGTACCTCAAAACCGGCGTCACGCACGGTCTTGATGTAGTCGGCTGTCAGCAGGTAATCTCTCATTGACGATACACCGCAAGGACCGCCTAATGCCTTGAGTTTCTGTACCACTTCCTCTGCTGGCGCCATAGTTGGGTCCCACAGAATGAGACAATTCTTTGAAATGGTGCGCACACGCTTCAAACTGTCATAGTCAGCGCTGAATGCGATAAAGTTGTCTCCGAGTTCTTTCTTGGCCATTTTGTAAGCCTCAAAATGCGGTGTGTGCATCATGGGGATGATGCCGTATTTTTTGCATGCAGCCAATTCTTCTGCAAAGGTCGGTATGGGACGCCTCTTCTTTGGATCGGACGAAGCCAGGACGTATTTGCTACGAAGCTCTGCAAAATTTGTTTGAGCGTATTCTACCGGTTTTTCGATAGGGGAGAGGTCGCTGGCGTTGACCATCGTGCGGTTGATGGTGCGGTCGTGCATGATGATGAGTTTGTTGTCTTTTGTGTAATGTACGTCGCACTCTATGGCTCTGAAACCGTATCGTTTGGCGCTTGCTACTCCGTCGGGGCTGTTCTCGGGTACATAGCCCTTGATGTGGCCGCCACGATGTGCTACGCTGTAGGGAACACTCTGCATGGGCAGCATGGTCAGTAATGAGATAAATAATGAAATAAGTGTCATGATTTGATTTATTTTAGGTGTTTTCTTAATTCTGTTTTATCGATAACGACATAGATGGTGTCGACGACGCGTCCGGCAGACGGTTGCTGTATGTGTTTCAGCGGATTGGCGAAATCCTTGTCCAAGATGGTCACATCGTCAACAAAATAATCCGTCTCACCTCTGTTGTTGAAAAAGTTCTTGAATCCCCATACGCTGTGGTAGCGTATTTTGAGTTTCCAGCCTTCAACCTGAGCCTCTTTCATGATGTTGATGAGGGAATCCTGGTCATTACGGTCATTGTCAAATGAGAAACTGAAGGGGTCGCCGCTGGTATTCATACCAGTCTGCGTAAGGTTCATACGTCCTTCCCAACTGTCCCAAAAGACACCTTTGGTCGTGAATTCAATAAGGTTGCCTACCTTTTCCCCGTTGCTGTAGTTCTCCTTGCAACTGACTAAGGTCAATGTTAAAGCGAGAATAATCAGATACTTCATGTTGTTAATGTGTATGTGGGTTTGTGTCAGTCGTCGACGGGTGTATAGTATACATGTTTTTGCGCATCATATTTGAATACGATGTCTTCAAGGTGTTTTCTGGCTTCTTTGGTCCATGACCCCTTTAGACGGATATTCATGATGGCGTGACAAGAGAGTTTCTGAAGTATGGAACATACAAAAGGTTTCCAGTCAGTTGCGGCATCTACGTCAAAGGCAATTTCTTGTGTACCTGTAGCGATGGCTGCACCGAGTACTGCGATGTTGTTGCTGTATGTGACCGTTCTCTTGGTCGGCGCCTCGCTTAACGGGGCAACGATGGCGCTGCCGCCCGGGCGGTACAGCCAGGGTCTCCGGCCTATCTCGATGTAGTCAGAGTGCATCGCGGGCGGATTGCCGTATCCGGCAGGCTTC
>CACXEH010000052.1 GCA_902766625.1 uncultured Bacteroidales bacterium
CATGCGCGAACCCTTGGTTCCGATGCTTTTCCCCATACTTGGCGCACATATCGGCGACGCAAGTAACAGGATAGAAACCGCTTTCTTCTGCATGGTTTTTGTTTTTATGATGTTTATAATTCGACCCGAAGATAAGAAAACTTTTTTATCCGTGAACAAATTGTATGATTTTTAAGATGTTCATGAAAAAAGGAAGGTTTTACGGAGACTGCAGAAATGAGGCAAAATTTTCATCGCGATGAACGGACACTTTTATCCTCGATACAGAGGAACGTTCATCGCGATGAAAATAAATCACCATCGGGGATAAAGATTTTGATATATTGTCATGTCGTGTGGTTACTGTCCGGATCAAGACGGTCAGGACTATCCTAAACTGCTGACTCGTGCCCTTGGATGAGCTTTTTTGGGCGGAGGTGTTGTGTTTTTTAAGATATCTTTAGCCACGTCAATACGTTTGATGGCATATTTTCTGAAGTCCTCCCATTTGTAATACGGTGCTGTGGCAGAAGGAATGGGCAGTTTCTGGTCAACCTCATTGAGCATAAGTTTGACGAGGATATCGTTTTTCTTGTTTTTATAAAACACAAACTGCAAGTTGGATGCCATTGGAACACGGTATTCTGTCCAGACATTTTTGACTTCATCGTCCTTTACGGCGTCTGTCCAGCCGTTAATATCCAGCAGTGTCATCATGGATATAATAATGATGTCGTGGCCGAAACGAAGGTCTATGACGGGATTGGGAGAGTCGAAAGCTGTATCTGCCTTGTCCAAAATATCTTGCATAGTGCGCCAGATGAAAGCCCACTGGCGACCGTTGGAGTGGGGCGCAGGACCTTTGGAAAGGTAATATTTGAGATTGTCCCATTCCCAGAAATGGCAGAGTTCTTCAGTATCAAAGATATCCCATAGCAGTTCTTGGTTCTCCATACATTGGGCACTGCAACATACTTCATAGAAGAATTGCTCCACATTGTCGTATGAGTCAAATTTTTTAATGGGTTTAATATCCTTGAAGATGTTTTGGAGAAAGGCCTCAGGCTGCAGGATTTTTGCGCGGAAAGCATCCAATTGGTCCATCCATACGGCGTGTGGGTTGGCAAACCCGACATCGGTCGGTGAGCAGTCCGGATTGGATGATGAGAAAGGATTGAGAGGAATAATGTCAGCTACAGAAGCGGAAGACGTGATGTTTATGTCGGGGCAACATTCACGCAGTCCTTCGAGAAATGCGTACATACTCATCACTACGCGTGTCACGTTGGTGCTGCGCGCATGGACGTTGATGCCTTTCTTGAAAACGCTCTTGTAGTTATTGTACATTCTGTGAGCAATCATGTGATGCTCTTTCTGACCGCGTGTGGTCAAGTCGCCGCCACGGAGTTTGAGCTTGGGGTAGAGGGTAAGGTATTTCTGATAAAAAGTTTCTCCTTTATGTGTCAGATTGCCGTCATTGTGAGCTGTTGTGAGCATTTCCAACAATGTGTCGTATGATGTGCTCAGAGAGCTCATTCTTGCGCCGTGACGACCATAATGGCTGATATAGAAAGCCTTGTAGCCTTTGGGCGCTTGGGCTGACGGCGGTGTGTCAAAATTGTAAAGGTTAAATACATCGCCGCCTCTGCGCACGTCTTGCCTGATGGCATCATAGGGGTCTTGCGTCTGCGCGAGAAGGATGCAGGCTTGCAGAAGGAGGGTGAAAAAGAGAATGGTTTTCATATTTACGAATGATAATGTGTTTATGTTGTTCAAATGATACCTAAGCCGCTGAGAAAAATCAATGTTGTGACGACGGGAATGAAATATTTCAGAAGGAATACAATGGGAGTGGACCCCTTGCCTGGTATTGTGCCGTAATTGGTAAGTTGGTTGCTGATGATGGTCTTGTCCATCGACCACCCGACAAAGATGGCGATGAGAATGCCTCCTATCGGAAGGAATACTTGGCCGGAAATATAGTCAAACAGGTCAAAGAGATTTTTGTCACAGATGGTTAAACCGCTGAGAGATCCCATAGACAGAGAACAGAGTGAGCCGATGATGCATACGGTAATTGTGACTATGGTAGTGGAGCGCTTGCGCGATATCTTGAAGTGTTCTGCCAGAAAAGCTGTCGGTACCTCGTGCAGTGAGATGACAGAAGTCAGGGTGGCTAATACGAGTAGGAAATAGAACAGCACCGAAACGGCGTATCCTAATATCGGCATATTGGCAAAAGCTTGTTGGAATACATTTGGCAGAGCGATGAACACCAGTGATGCGCCGGAGTCTACTCCGAAGTGTGCCGAGAATACGGCAGGAAAGATAATAATGCCGCTCATTATGGCAACGAGCGTGTCAATGGCTCCAACCTTGAAGGCAGTATTGACGAGGTCGGTCTCCTTGTTGAAATATGAGGCAAACGTGCAGAGACATCCCATAGCGATGCTCAGAGAGTAAAAAGCCTGCCCCATTGCTATCAGAATGGTGGAGAAATCAATCTTGCTGAAGTCGGGCTTGAAAAGGAATGACAATCCCTCCTTCGCGCCGTCTGTGAAGAAGGAGAAGATAACCAAAACCAACATGATGATAAAGAGCATGGGCATCATCAGCTTGGCGAATTTCTCAATACCTTTTTTTACACCCCGGATAATTACAAAATGCGACATGAGTATAAAGATGATCGCATAGAGTGTAGGTATGTACGGATTTGACACGAACTGCTGGAAATAGTCAGCGTAAACTTGCGGGTCGCCTGTCTGCGAGAGTTTGCTGAAGCGTCCCAGTATGGCATCAATGAAATAGTCTAATGCCCATGAGGAGACGACGATATAATAACACAGGATAAACCATCCTGTAAATACGCCAAACCTGCCGATGTTCTTGAAGATTTTGTGATTCGTCAGTTTGCTGTAGGCATGGGCTGTGTTGCTTTGGGCGTGTCGTCCAACCATAAATTCTCCTACCATGAGAGGAATGCCCAGTAATAGGACGCATACTATATATAGAATAAGGAACGCCGCACCGCCGTTCTGGCCGGTCAGTACGGGGAAACGCCAGATATTGCCGAGTCCGATTGCAGATCCTGCTGTGGCTAATACTAAGCCGATTTTGCTTGTGAAGTTACCGCGATTGTGACTGTCAGGTGTCATGAGTAGATGTTGGAATACGGGTTATTTATGATTATTTGTCTCGGACGCGGTGAATGAAAGCTGTCCGAAGAATTGAGGAACGTGGAAGTTAGGCCTGCGCGTCTTGATGGGACTCCAGCTGACATAATGTTCATACTGTTTTTCGCCACCGCACTTGTATATGTTGGCTTTGGCTTTCCTGCCGTTCATGCTGTCAATATGGTGCAGGAAGAAACTGCTGTAAGGGATGATTAGGGCCACTTCCCACGATGTAGGTTTCTTCGTTCCCCTCACACGCATCTGGCCCATAGAGCTCCATCGCTTGATGTTGCGCAAAATGTCTTCGGGGGCTTCCTGGCGTGGTCTCAACGTTGTTCCGCCTTGCATGAGGATATATCCCAGGCAGTTACATTCAAAGTTATA
>CACXEH010000053.1 GCA_902766625.1 uncultured Bacteroidales bacterium
GAGGGGATACGCGGTGTCCGTGTGAGCCGTCAGGACGGCCGTTGCTATGACCTCGAGGGTCGCCCTGTGGACAAGCCCGTGAAAGGCAGGATATACATCAAGGACGGCAGAAAGATGATAGAGAAATAATCAGCGCAGTTGATGACGCTATCGCATAAAGGGATTCCCGCTAAGAACAGGAATCCCTTTATGTTTGCTCTTTTTGAAATAAATCTGTTGAAAGTATGTGTTTTTTCCGTAAAAATAGCTAATTTTGAAAGTTGAACTTTGCAAAAATAGAACATAATAATTATATGAATAAGAAAGTAAGACTATTGGTGGCAATGCTGTGCCTGTCTTCATGGGCAGTCGCACAGGATGCCGCGACTGATTCTGTGGCAAGCGATGAATTTGATTATTCGCTGGTTGAAGGACAGTTGGACGAGGATGCAGAGGCCGCCAGCACAGTAACCCTTGTGTCGAGTTCACAAGACCCATATATGAACGAGGTGGGCTACCTGTGGGGCTCGGCAATGCGTTTTAAGTATAGGGCGTTGGACAATCAGTATGTCGGCAACTATTTCAACGGCGTCAAGCTCAACAATGTTGAGAATGGCCGTTTTAGCTTTTCGGGCATCACCGGTGGCCTGAACGATGCCGTACGTAATAAGGAAGGCGTCGGTTTCTATGACCCGAATGTGTTTAGCTATTCGCCTTTGGGCGGTGCTACCAACACAGACTTGCGTGCCAGTCACTATGCTGCAGGTAGCAAATTGGGCATTGTGGGCACTAATCGTAACTATGTGTTTAGAGGTACATATACCTACGCTACCGGCTTGCTGGATAACGGCTGGGCGTTTATGGGCAGTATCGCTTACCGTTGGGCAAACATGGATTTGGCAAATATAGAAGGTACTTTCTACAATGCCTTTTCATACATGGTCGGTGCAGAGAAGTATCTTAATGACAAACACCATATCTCGCTTGTCACATGGGGCGCTCCGACCGAGAGAGGACAACAGGGTGCGTCTACCGAAGAGGCTTACTGGCTGGCTAATTCTCATTATTACAATCCTTACTGGGGCTATCAGAACGGAGAAAAGCGCAACTCAAGAGTGGTAACGGAGTACGCTCCGACGATATTGGGTACGTGGGATTGGTTTATCAACGATAACACCAAACTCGTGACATCGGCTGCGATGACGTTTGAAAACTATGCATCGACCGCGTTGAGCTACAACAATGCCTACAATCCGCGTCCCGATTATTACAAAAATATGCCGAGTTCCGTCCTGAATGTCTACAACACTGCAGACTTTAACAATAACGATTTTCTTACTTCCAATCCGGGCATATATGACCAATACATGAGTCTGTACAATTCATGGGTCAATGACAAGTCCTTCCGACAGGTACAGTGGGATTTGCTCTATGCGCAGAATGAGGCAAACAATGCTACAGGGAAGTCTGCCCTGTATTATGTGGAGAAACGCCACAACGACCAGAAGGCTTTCAACTTCAGCAGCAACCTGGAAGGTAAGTTCAATACATACGGTACCTACAATCTGGGTATTAACTTCAATACAACCCGCGGTCATCACTATAAGACGATGGACGACTTGCTCGGGGCAAATAAGTTTATCGATATTGACCCGTACTCATTATCCGACTACGGCAACAACAGTATCGAAGTCCAGAATGATGTTGATAACCCCAACCGAAATATAAAAGAAGGCGATACCTTTGGCTACAACTACCTTATCTACGTTGACAAGTTGAAAGGTTTTGCCGGTAATGTCTGGAAGGCGAAGAACCTTACGGTAAACGTGGGCGCAGACATTGAGGGTACATGGATAAGCCGATACGGCAAGATGCGTAACGGCCGTGCTGCTGACTACTCAAAGGGATCGAGTGGCTGGGCTGGTTTCTTGGGCGGCGGCGGCAAACTGAATCTGAAATATCAGATAGCCACAAGTTTTATCTATGCCGGTGCAGCAGTTGAGTCGCAGGCTCCGCTTGCCTATAACTCCTTTGTAGCTCCGCGCCTGCAGAACAATTTTGTAAACAATCTGCGGAATGAGTTCTTTCAGAATTACGAGTTAGGTTATCAGTGGTATTTCGGTCCTGTGAGTGGTAAAATAGGCGGTTTCTTCACACAGTTTGAGGATGTTTCAGAGCAGACGGCCTTTTATAATGATGACGCCGGCTATCTGACCTATCTCTCAATGACAGGAATCAAGAAGCAATACATGGGTCTGGAGGCTGCCGTCACGGTCAAGCTGACCAACAACTTGAAATTTCGCCTCTTCGGTACACTCTCAGATGCGAAATATGTAAACAATCCTCTTGCTCAGTTGGCATATGAGGGTTCTAACGGCGATACATATCAGACCATTAATAATTGGGTCAACCCTGTGACCAACAAGTCGCAGCCCTTGCGTGTATTTATGGATGGCGTGAAAGTAGGGTCAACTCCATTGACGGCGCTCACTGCAGGTCTGAATTACAACATCAACAGATGGTACTTCTCTCTTAACCTGAACTATTACGACCGTGTTTACATCGGTGCTGCAACATATTGCCGCTTAGGTAAGGTGATGGATAACAAAGAGCAGAGCGACGGCGGTAACGGATATTACATCTCTGATGTCAGCGAGATTAACGTCAACACAGGTGAGGTAACCAATGCTTTTGCCCAGGCTAAGGAAAACGGCGGCATCGTGTATGACGCCAACAACGGTAACATACTGGCAGCCTACTCCCAGAATCAAGAGAAATTCAAGGGCGGCTTTATGCTGGACGCTTCTGTGGGCAAAGGCTTTAACCTGAGAGGCGGTAAATATTTGAGCGTTAACTTGTCGTTGCAGAACATAACAAACAACACTAAGTTGAAGACTGGCGGATATGAGCAGAACAGGGCAGACAGATCAACCTATATCTTCTCCAAGAACTCATACTATTATTACGCAAACGCATTTAATGCATATCTGAATATAAATCTCAGGTTCTAACTCTATAATATTGAAATAAAGATGAAGAAATATATAATAATGATATTTGCAGGTATGCTCGCAGCATCTTGCATGAATGATTTTGATACGATAGAGGTTTCTACCGATATTTATACCGCCGATTCCATTGATGCACCCACGACGACAATATCATCACTGGTAAGCAAGTATTCTTCAACGATAGGCAACTCGTCTTATCAGGAAATAACGAACGATGTCATCATTGAGGGTGTCGTCACGGGTAATGACATCAGTGGCAATATCTATCAGCAGGTGTATATTCAGCAACTCGGTGCTGACGGTATGGTGGATACAGAAAAGGCCGGTATCTCTGTCGGTATAAAGGGCTATGGCGCATTGTATGCCCTGTTTCCCGTCGGACAAAAGTTGCGCATTAACCTGAAAGGTTTGTACATTGGCGGTTATGGCGCATTGCCTAAGATTGGGCAGCCGTACATTAATATCAACGGTGCGCTTCGTATGGGACCGATGACAGCGGCATATACCAAGACCAACATTATGAAGGTAGGCGAGCCTAACCCGTCCTGTCTGAAAGCAAAAAAGCTGCGCGCTTCCGATTTGACATCTTCCAACATTGACAACATCACGCCAATGTTTGTCTGCATTGAGAATTGTGAGATAGAGGATGCGGGACAGCCTTATGCCGTCACAGAATATCAGGAGAATAACGAAACTTATTCTGTAGAGCATAAAGTTAAATTAAACGACGGCGGCAGTCTTGTGTTATATACCAGCACGAGTGCCACCTTTGCAGGCGATACAATACCTTCAGGCAAACTGACACTGTATGGTATACTCTCAAGATATTCCACGACCTATCAGCTGCAATTGCGTTCTATAGACGATGTCCGCAAGGCTGAATAAATTAGCATACAAGAAATAAAAAATACACTATATGAAAAAGATTCTTAATTTATTTGTAGCTTTTTCCACTCTGTTTGTCATTGCGTCATGCTCTGATGTCCCCAGTCCATATGAATTGGTGACAAGTGATCCCAGTGCGGGGAAAACGCTTCCTTACAAGAACACCAGCCTTAGTTCTGGTTTCACTGTTCAGACCATTGCCGGAAACGCTTGGAGTCAAGGCTCTACCTACACACAGGCTTCAGGTTATTCCAATGGTAATTATACCGAATCCGAAAGTTGGCTTGTCAGCCCGGGCATACAGACGGGTGAAGACAGCGTAGTTCTTTCTTTTGACTACACCATTCGTTATGGCAGTTCTCTGAAAGAAGCGGAGCTGTATGAATACCACCAGGTGTATATCAGCACTGACTACGTAGATGATGTCACTACTGCTACATGGACACTGCTCCCGTTCAAGCCAGAGAAGTCGTCTTACAGTGACTGGACACTATATCCGTCCAATGAGATTCAGATTCCGCAGGAGTTCCTTAACCAGTCCAAAGTTTACATCGCGTTTGTTTACAAATGCGGTTCTACTCAAGGAGCCACCACTACATGGGAATTGGAAAACTTCTCAATAAAGAATGGTGTGGCATCTGGCGGCAGCGACGAGCCGACAATAGAGCCTAAGACTCCTATCGCCAAAGGTAACGGTACTTTGGAGAATCCTTACAGTGCTTCTCAGGCAGACAGCATAAGCAGTACGCTTTCCAGCGGTCAGACAACTGATGAGGTATATGTTAAAGGTTATATCTCACAAATCAACGAAGTCGAGGTTGAAAGATATGGTAACGCTATCTATTTCATTTCTGATGACGGAACGACAACCGGTCAGTATGAGATTTATCATGGTTTCTATTTGAATGGTGAGAAGTTTACCTCTAAAGACCAAATCAGTGTCGGCGATACTGTTATCGTCTTGGGTAAATTGACAAAATACAATTCCACTAACGAGATGGCGGCTTACAGCAAGATTGTTTACCTGAACGGTAGTAGTACGCCTGTCACACCGACTCCTGTAGGCGGTACTTCTTATGGTAAAGTGACTTCAATCGCTGATGGTGTGTATCTGATAGGAGCCATTACAGACGGCAGTAATTGTGTGTTGGCGACAAATCTGTCTTCAACTTATTCATACGGTTGGCTGGGTGCGACAAAGGCTATCATGGCTAACAACGTCGTCACTACGGCAGAGACCGCCGTTACATGGAAGTTTACCGCTGTGCCGAATACGAATATTACATATACAATTCAGGATGCGCAAGGGCGTTATATCTACATGACAGGCACTTACAACAGCTTCAATGTGAGTGAGACTCAGGTTGATGGATGCTACTGGGACGTTTCTTTCAATAACGATGGTACTGTTAACATTGTTAATGTTTCCACAGGTAAGACGATACAGTATTCTCCGAATTTTTCAAGTTATGGCGCATACTCTGAGGTCTCTAATGTTTTGCCGTGTCTCTTCCTGAAAGATACTGAGGGCGGTGAGACTCCTGTTGATCCTACAGTTACAGGCACAGGTACCAAGGATGATCCGTACAGCGTTTCCAAGGCGCAGTCAGTGGGCGCCACCAGTGCCAATGCTTGGGTTAAGGGGTATATCGTAGGTTATGTCAGCGGCGCAGCTATTGCAACAGGTGCTGTCTTTGGCGTTCCTACTTCCGCAGAGACAGAAATTCTTATTGCAGATGACCCTGAGACGACTGACTACACCAAGTGTGTTCCTGTTCAGTTGCCTGCCGGGGCTATCCGCGAAGGTCTGGAGTTGTCTGCCCACAGTTCATACTATAAGCAGGAGGTTAGTGTTTATGGCCAGTTGGTTAAATATTTTGGCGTGCTTGGCGTAAAGAGTACGTCTTGTGCGATAATTGGTCAGACGACAATAGGGACAGAGCCTAATGAATAATTTAATGTTTGAATATCAATAATCATGAAAAAAACAGTTTTGTTCATTGCTTTGTTTCTTGTAGGATTCTCGTTCATGTCTTGTGAAGACGACGATGATAATGTCTCCGGCTATGTTGAGATGACCGATGCAAACGACAATGCTAATGATGCGTCTGCCGATGCGTCGCTGGCCGGTTGGGAGATACCGAGACGCAATGCGACTAATGACTATATTACGCATTATACTTCTAATGGTCAGTTAAACTACGTTATGGAGTATGTTCCGGCAAAATATCACGCTAACTGGATTGCTTATCGTTTTGACTCCAATCTCAAGGCACAGACGGTCGGCCGTACAAACGAATGGGGTGTTGAACCATATTATAATGACGATAAACAGTATCAGCTTGCTGTGCAGAACTTTTCCGGTTACAACCGTGGCCACTTGTTGGGCTCTGCTGAACGCGTTAACAGTTATGAAGCTAATGTGCAGACATTTTATATGTCCAACATGTCACCAATGAATGGTAATTTTAATTCCATTTATTGGGGACATATAGAGGACATTGTCCGCACATGGGGCCGCAACTGTGAATCGGGTGACACGCTTTATGTTGTCAAAGGCGGTACGATTGACGACCGCATCAAGGGTACGCTATCATTGAGTAACACTTTAGGCAATACCGTTCAAATGGTTATTCCTCAGTATTATTACATTGCAGTGCTATCTGTGTCTTCAAAAGGTATCGCCAAAGCTATTGGCTTCTGGCTGGAGCATAAAGACTATGGTAATCCGTCAGCCTCTTATTTGAAACAGATGCGCCGCAGTGCTGCGCGTTCTATTGACGACTTGGAAAAGTTGACAGGTTTAGACTTCTTCTGCAATATGCCTGACTGGGCGGAAAATGTCGTAGAGTCTCATTACAACATCAGTTCATGGAGTGGGCTATAGCATAAAGAAATTACAATTTACACATACAAAAAGATGTCCGGCAAATCTGCCGGACATCTTTTTGTATGTGTTCTGGTAGATTTATGTCAGATATCAAATACATATTCAACACAGCGGCTATAATTTTCCGAAATATATAAATCATATATCGTGATAAAATAAAATTTGATTCGTAAAAAAAAAGAAAGAGTACGATTGTAGGTGCTTGTAGGCAATATGTCTTTAAATACCTCCTGAAATACAGGATTTTTAACAAATATAAACTGCTTGAATATCGCTTAAAATCATTAACTTTGTACTTAGAATAATAGTAGTAGAAAGACATTAAATATCAATAATTAAAACTTTATTTTTTATGAAGAAACTTTTACTTTTTTCAATGTTTTGCATGCTCTCAATGATGAGTTATGCAGAGTCAGTAACATTCAGTTGGGAAGGGGCTTCGACTGATACAGGAAAATCTGATGGTTGGGAAGCGACTCAGAATGGAGTGACATTGGCTTTCTGGAAGAATGCAGGAAGTAATGTGCCTGCAACAAACAAGGAGGGTAGCGTCCGTTTATACAATGGCTCAAAGCTCATTATCAGTGCGCCAAGCGGATGTAATATCACATCCGTTGCTTTCACTCCGACAAGTAATACTTACAGTGCTACCAATCTAAAATACAATGGTACTGCCTTGACATCTGACACTTGGACATTGGACGACCCTGTCAGTTCCGTAGAACTTGTCGCTGCTGCTAATGCCCGATTCAAGCAGATTGTTGTGACTTATATGTCTGCAAGCAGCGATAAACTTTCCGCTCCCGTCTTTTCACCGACAGCCGGCTCATATTATGGCGCTCAGACAATCACATTAAGCGGATCTGCAAATGCGACAATCTATTACTCTCTTGATGGTGAAAATTACAATGTATATACAGAACCATTCCAGATTGAGGAAACTTCTACCGTTTATGCTTATTCCAAAGTGGAAGAAAAAACGAGTGATATAGTTACAGCAGTATATACGATTATTCCTATCGTAACTTACAATAGTATTACTGATTTGGCTGCTGCATGTACGGCAACATCGGCAAATGATGCTCCGGTTGTAAAACTGTCAGCAAGGCTGGTCGTTACTTATGTCAATGGTCAGAACACATTTGTTTCTGATGGTGAGAGAGGTTTCCTGATTTATGGTACAAACACCCAATACACAACAGTCGGCACTGTGCTGAGTGGTTCAATTGAAGGTAAGTTGTATGCATACAAGAACCTGAAAGAACTGGCCATCACAGACGGATGGGCTAACGTGACTCCAGGTGCTGAGCTTTTTGGTGTAACTCCAGGTGATGCCACGATATCCGCTCTTCTTGGAAATGCTGACGGGTATGAATCATCTTTAGTTAAAATCAACAAGGTAAACTTTGAGGCAAATGCTTTGACGAGCAGGTCTGTTACTGTAATGGATGAAGAAGGCGACGAGTTGAATCTGTATGACAAATTCAATGTCTTGTCTTCCGCTTCCTTCAATACATCTGACCAATTCAATATCATCGGTTTCTTGGCACGCAATGGCGAGAACGTTGAATTCGGCGTTACAGCAATAGAAGCCGTTCCAAAGAATGTAGCTGCACCGACTTTCAACATTGAGACAGGTACATATGAAGTAGACCAGACTGTTACCTTGACTGCCGAAGAAGGTACGACTATCTATTATACCATTGACGGTACAACGCCGACAGCAAAAAGCACTGTATATACGACTCCGATAATCGTTCAAGAGACAACGACTATTAATGCAATTGCTGTTGACGCTAAAGGCAGCACTTCTACTATTGCCTCTGTTACCATTACAATTGACAAACCTTATACAACAATCGCAGAATTGAATACTGCTTGCACAGCCACAAAGAAAGCTGACGCACCGACAGTTAAGTTTAAGTTTACCGACCTCCTCGTTACAGGCGTAAAGAACAGTAATGTTTATGTTTCTGACGGTGAAAAAGGTTTCTTGATCTATGGCAATGGTTACAGCTTCAAGAAAGGTGACAAGATTTCTGGTACAATTACAGGTTTGTTGTATTCTTACAGTGGTCTGAATGAATTGGCGGTCAGCGACAACTATGCTAATGTAACCATTGCGTCTTCAGGCAATGCAGTTACAACAACTGAAAAAACCATCCAGACCATTAATGCTGATTACAAAGCATTGGAGTCTCAGTATGTAACTATTTTGAACGTCACATTCGGTGCAACGGCAGTAAGTTCTAAGAATGTCAGCATTTCTGACGGAACAGGCTCGTTGACGTTACGCGACAATTTCAACATACTTTCTTCTGAGACATTTGACACAAGCGCTACTTACACTGTTAAAGCATTCGTATTGAACTATAACGGCACGGCTCAGGTTTATCCGATTGCTGTTGAGGATATCGTAAAGAATGTTCCGGATGCTATCAATGGCGTTAAAGTCGCTACAGAAGAGGGGTCTATCTACACTCTGCAAGGTCAAAAGGTAGAAAGAATTACCAATAAGGGTATCTATATCATTAATGGTAAGAAAGTGCTGGTTAAGTAATTCCAGATATTAGAATTCAGAAAAAAGAGCTGCATATCGTGTGCAGCTCTTTTTTTGCAGGTAGCGAATGGCCGAGAATATCTGAGAAATGAGTAAATTTGCATATGTTTAATAACTTAAAACTATTCGTGTATGAGACTTATTATTCAGAAAGACTATGACGGCATGTCCCGCTGGGCTGCAGAATATGTTATTAACAAAATTAATGAATTTCACCCGACAAGTGACAAACCATTTGTATTGGGTTTGGCTACAGGTTCTTCCCCTGAAGGCTTCTACCGTGAGGTGGTAAAAGCTTATAAGGCTGGGCGCATATCCTTTAAAAATGTTGTAACATTCAATATGGATGAATATGTAGGCCTTCCTGTTGAACATCCAGAAAGCTACCATTCATTCATGTATCGCAATTTGTTCGACCATGTAGATTGTCCGAAAGAGAACATACATATCCTTAACGGTCTTGCAGAAGACCTTGAAGCCGAATGTGAAAATTATGAGAAACAGATTGCATCTTACGGTGGAATCCATTTGTTCCTCGGCGGTGTAGGTCCCGACGGACACATCGCGTTCAATGAGCCGGGTACATCCTTTGAGAGCCGTACACACAAGCAGGCTTTGACCAAAGACACGCTGATAGCCAACTCACGCTTCTTTGATTATGACATCAACA
>CACXEH010000054.1 GCA_902766625.1 uncultured Bacteroidales bacterium
ACTCCGTTTGATTCGCACTCTTGCCATTCGCCAATAAGGACAAAATTGCTATCATTTCCGTTATCGTCATCATTATTGCAAGAAATGAATCCAATACTCAAAATCGTGACCATCAGGGTGGTCATTATGTTAAAATAAATCTTTTTCATGTTTCAGCTTTTAATTATTGTTTAGTTAAAATTCATATCCAGCTTTTATAACAATTCCAGTAGTAGTTGATTTGCTTGGTTGCAGGTTGAAAGCTTCAAACTCTAATTTTTCAGAAGTACAACCCACGGATACGTTTATAGCCTGTTTTTCGTTTACAGAGAAACGACATCCTATAGATGCAACTAAATACTGTCCGCCATGATGCGTAATGAAGGTACCAGCTCTGCCGTCAATGAATGGAGTAATTTTCCCTTTACTTAAATTAGCTCTGATGTTTGCAAAAATAGGGACATCAACATGGCTATCTCGATTTTCTAAAATAAAGGTTGTACTACCTTTTGTTTTATAACTTGACATAAAATGAAAACCAAATCCTCCACCTACGTAGATGTAAGGATTAATTTGATAGCCATGTGATGTGTTAATTTCGATGCGGTTGAAATCATATTCGTCAATACCAATTGTGTAAGCTCCATCGACGAAACCACGATAACAGTTGCCAGATGTGTTTTGTGCAGGCATAATTTGAGCAGTCAAAAGTACTGCAAGAGTAATGATGATTTTTTTCATTTTTTTGTTTGTTTATAATGTTAATACTTTGTCTCAATCGTCAGCCACAGCACTAACTTTATAACAAAAGGAAAGCGCAGGCTTCAACCAAATCTCTACCAGGCCTTCCACAACCCTTCACATCCTTGGAGAAGTCTACGCTTATAGCGCACACTCTGGATGTGAAATTAGCTCATGATTCTTCAAGGTGGAAGTTTGGTAGAGAATTTGAGCAATCAAATGAATTGTGTTTCTTTATAACACGATGCAAAGGTATCTTTTTTTTGTAAATTGTGAGGTGTGATGCTGTATTTATTTTAAGATTTTTTGGTATTTGGGATATATGTGCATGTATGGATTAAGATTTTACATGTATTGTGACTATCGCTGTATTACGCATGGCGTCAGGTGGTTTTCCTTTGGCTTGCTCCTGCAACAGGAGAGCAGGACGGAATAATTATGGTGTTGCCGAGGCCAAATAATTTTCTTATGTGTATGGCTGCTGATGCTTGCCAATTAGTATATAATTTGTAACTTTGTACTCAAAGTTATTATAAAGCATATTTATGCAACGATACGTCCGTTTTGCGTGTAAGGTGATGATTCTTTTGCTTGTCGGTCTGTGCATGGCTCAGAGTGGTATGGCAAAAGACAAGAAAACAGCGGAAAAGAAGCGTATCCCTGTTGCAGAGGCGTTGCCCATGCCTGACCAAATGGTGCCCCAGAGTGTGTGTCAGGCTGACTTGCGTAGTGCTGAAGAGGCAAAATTGCTCGACGGGGCTGATTTTCTTAACAGGGAAGGCATAGACGTGTCGCATTATCAGGGAATGATAGATTGGAAAGAAGTGGCTTCTTCGGGCAAGGTGGGCTATGTCTATATCAAAGCGACTGAGGGCTCCGGTCTGGAAGATGACTGCTACGAATATAATCTGCGTGAGGCTCGCAAAAACGGTATATTGGCAGGAAGCTATCATTTTTTCCGTTCCAACACTTCTGTGGACGAACAGATTGCCAATATGACTTCGGTCGTTAAAGCCAAAGATCAGGACCTGATACCGATAGTCGACGTGGAGCGTGTCAATGGCAAGGTGTCAGTCTTTCTCGGCCGGCTCCATGCGTTTATAAAGGCCGTGGAGGAACATTACCATTGCAAACCGATACTATACACATTTGTGAACTTCTACAATAAATACCTGCGGGGAGAAGGCTTTGAGAAATATCCGCTGATGATAGCTTTCTATCGTGATGACCAACCGTTGCTGAGCGATGAGCGGCCGTATGTCATATGGCAATACACGTCTCACGGGGAGGTGCCGGGAATAGACGGCAATGTGGACCAAAGTCGTATTATGGAAGGCTTTACAATAAATGATATCAGATACTGATGAAAGATAGTAAGCAAATCCGAATATCTTTAATATACCATATCTTCGAACCTGTTGACCGCATCAGACTGATGTGGCAGAGCGGAACGGGCGACGAGTGTATCCAAGAGACAGTGTGGATGGAGCGGCAAGACGGTGACCAGTGGCTCTCTTGCTGTAAATTGCCTGTGATGAAGGGTGCGCTGAACCAGTTTTATTTTGAAGTGTGGCGCGGGGAGGAGATGATAGACACCGAGCCACGCTATTGCCATTACGCAGAGACAGGTGGCGAGCTTACGGATATTGCCGGCCGGTGGATTACCAATACGGACAACAACTGCTGCCGCTACACATCGGCATTTCAGGATTGTATCTATTCGCCGGTGACAGGAAGGCAGAAAGCAATAAAAGGCAAGACGTTGATGCTTGTGCAAGACTTTATATGTCCTAAAGGCTATGAACTCTGTCTTGTAGGCAGTGAGCCTGAACTGGGAGCATGGGATGTGGGCAAGGCCGTCCGTATGGAGAGGCGCGGCTATTACGCCTATGCCGCCGAGTTGCCCGCAGTGAAGGGTCAGATGGAGTACAAATATGTGTTGAGAGGACGTGATACGGGCGATGTTATTTGGGAAACAGGCTGTAACAGGATACTGGATGACACCGTAGGGCCCTCCCGGGACAACGTCAGGGTATTGGAAGATACCGCCTTGCGCCTGTCTCAATATCAAGACAGGCTGGCGGGTATAGTCGTGCCGGTATTCTCATTGCGTTCACGGGCGAGTTGGGGAGTGGGCGATTTCGGCGATATGAAACGGATGGTGACATGGGCCAATCACGTCGGACTGCATGCCTTGCAAATTTTGCCCATCAATGATACGACACGGACAGGAACATGGGAAGACTCTTATCCATATAACGCTATCTCTATCTATGCGTTGCATCCTATGTATGCTGATGTGAACGCACTCGGAAAACTGAAGGACGGTAAGACGCAGCGACAGTTTGAACAGCAACGCAGGAAACTTAATGCGATGGCTCAGGTGGACTATGAGGCTGTCAACAGACTCAAAAATCAGTACCTGTGGACATACTTTGTGGAGAATGAGCAAGATATAGAAGTGTCTTTTAATCCAGTATTGATGCCGTATGTGTATTATCGCGTACTTATGGATGTATATGGTACGGCGAATTTCAGGGAATGGCCTGACCACCGGTCTTATGACGAAAAACGGTTGGAAAAGACAATGCGCCAGAGCAATCATTGGCGTAAAGTGAGATATTACGCATGGGTGCAACAGATTCTCGTGCAGCAATTAAAAGATGTACATAAATACGCACGCCGGAAGGGCGTGATACTCAAGGGCGACATGCCTATCGGAGTCAGCCGTAACAGTGCCACAGTGTGGTTTGACCCGCAGTATTTTCATACTGACGGACAGGCTGGGGCGCCGCCGGATTTCTTTTCGGAGAAAGGGCAGAACTGGGGATTCCCGACATATAATTGGGATAACATCCTCAGGGATAATGGTGTATGGTGGAAAAACAGGCTGGTGTACATGGCGCAGTTTTTTGATGCCTACCGTATAGACCATGTGCTTGGTTTCTTCCGTATTTGGCAAATACCCTACGGCACGTCAGACGGCAGAATGGGGTATTTCTTGCCAGACTTGCCGATGACGGAGGATGAAATCAGACGTAACGGTTTCTGGAAACCCATGCAGGAATGTATCGCAACAGGCGAAGGCGATCCGTCGGATGTGTTGTTTATCCAAGACAAGGATGTGCAGACATTATATCATCCGGCTATCAGCGGGCAATCCACGGCAACTTATCACCGATTGAGCGAACGTGACCGCAGGGCTTACGACCATATTCACTATGAATATTTTTATCAGCGCCACAACGACTTTTGGGCAAAGGAGGGCATGCGACGGCTGCCTTGTGCGGTTTATTCCACACGTATGCTGGTTTGTGCCGAAGATTTGGGCATGGTTCCGGATTGTGTACATAGGGTGCTGGAGCGTTTCCGTATACTCTCTCTGGAGGTGCAGAGTATGCCCAAACGCAATGAGGGAACGTTCAGTTGGTTGCCGAACAATCCTTACCGCTCTGTGGATACGATTACCACTCATGACATGGAACCGCTGCGGCTGTGGTGGAAGAAATTTCCCGACCGTGCGCAGTTGTATTTTGAGCAGCGCATGAGCGGTAGTGGTGAGGTACCGGAGGACCTCTCGCCTGACATGGCGGAGCATATTATCCGTCAGCACATGGCGAGTCCGTCCGTGCTGTGCATTGTTGCCTTGCAGGACTGGCTGGCAATAGATGGCGACATGAGAAATCCTGACGTTGAGACGGAGCAAGTTAACCAACCTGCCAATCCGCGTCACTACTGGCGTTACAGAATGCACATTAATATTGAAGATATGCAGCGTGCCACAGCGTTCAATGAAAAGGTCAGGGCGTTGTCGCAGAGAAAGAATTAAATTGTTGAAGTATAAATGTAGTGTATGATGAAAAAGAAATATCTCCCCTGGATGGTGTCAGTAGCAGTATTCCTAAGCATCGGTGTGACGGTTTGTCTGCAATTTTTTTCACCAGTGACCGAAAGCGACGGCGCGTATATCAATATAGATGATAATGACACTATGGATTCCGTCCTGACGAAATATGCTGAGGTTTCAGGCGGCAGGCATGTTACAGTCTTCAAATGGACCGCATCTGTTTTAGGCTATGACAAGAAAATACGCACTGGACATTATGAAATCAATCCTCACGAAGGCTTGTTAAGTCTGGTAAGAAAACTCCGCAGCGGTATGCAGACACCCATAAAACTCACAGTGCCGTCGGTGAGGACAGTGGAGCGCCTGGCTGCCGAGCTGGGGGAGAGACTGATGATAGACTCAACGGCAATTGTCACGATGCTCAAGGACAGTTTGACGTGTGCAGGTTATGGCCTCGATACTGCTAATATCATAGGCATTTTCATTCCCAATACTTACGAATTGTATTGGAATATCCCAGTAAAGAAGTTTCTTGACCGTATGAAAAAAGAAAGTGATACGTTCTGGACGGAACAGCGCCTGTCAAAAGCTGAAAAGACCGGAATGACACCGCAGGAAGTTATCACGTTGGCATCCATTATAGACGAGGAGACTGCCAACAATGGCGAGAAACCCATGATAGCCGGGATGTATCTCAACCGTCTGAAATCTGGGATGCCCCTGCAGGCTGACCCGACCGTCAAATTTGCTTTGAGGCAATTTGGACTGAAGCGAATTTACAACAACTTGTTGAACACGGATAGTCCATACAATACCTATCGCAATGTGGGTTTGCCTCCCGGTCCCATACGCGTGGCATCCGTGGCAGGTATTGACGCCGTACTGAACTATGTGAAGCATGAATATATGTATATGTGCGCCAAGGAAGACTTCTCAGGCACGCATAACTTTGCCCGTACATATTCGGAACATCTCCAGAATGCGCGCAAATATTCCAACGCACTCAACGAGAGAGGTATCAGATGACAGCCGCAGAGCGCAGACGGAGTCGGGAGAGATAATTCTGTGAGAAAATTCGTTTAAGTACTCGGTTTATTTCCAATTAAAATTATTAACTTTGCACCGCTAACGCCGAAATGGCTCAGTTGGTAGAGCAATTCATTCGTAATGAATAGGTCCCGGGTTCGAGTCCCGGTTTCGGCTCACAAGTAAATAAAAGAAGCGCTATAACAATGTATAGCGCTTCTTTTTGTTATGAACAGTTGATTTACTTTAAGCTGAATGTCAGATTGTCATCCTTGCCTGCAATGTTCAGCTTACCTTCGCGGAGAAGCCATCCGATAGCAAGGTAGAACTCTGTTGAACGGCGTACTTTGATGCCTTTCATGATTTCCTTCTCGT
Organism: uncultured Bacteroidales bacterium; assembly: GCA_902766625.1. Taxonomy (GTDB): domain Bacteria; phylum Bacteroidota; class Bacteroidia; order Bacteroidales; family Bacteroidaceae; genus UBA6382. Next base: position 5,969 of record CACXEH010000054.1, read on the forward strand.
TTGCTGCGCCTGCAGCATTCAAAAATTCCCAAACTTTGCCGGCAAGTGTGCCAGCCTTTTCTTCTAATGTCATTTTATGTTTCTTTTGTTTCGCACTGCAAAATTACGAAGAACATTATATAGATTGTTCAAGAACAATGCTTAAAATAAACTGAAATCTAATGATTTGTACTAAAGCTTAGTTGATAATTTTAACTTTTGCTGCCTGTGCCTTACATTTTGTGCGTAAATCCTCAAGGCTGGTGCCGATAGGGCCGTAAGTCAGGACTACGCCCATGCGGCGATGCTCGCGATTGGCAATTTTGCCGAAGATGCGTATGTCGGTATTGGGCAAATCTATAGCATCTTCTACGCCTTCATAACATGGTGCCACTTCGCTCGCTTTGTCAGCGAGGATTACAGCACTTGCTCCCGCTTTCTCCAGTGTGATGTTAGGAATGGGTAACCCAAGAACGGCGCGGGCGTGCAACTCAAACTCACTGAGATTTTGAGTGTTGCCCAAGGTTACCATACCAGTGTCATGTGGTCTTGGAGACAACTCAGAGAAGTACACTCCGTCTTTGTTGCTGAGGAAGAACTCCACGCCCCAAATACCTGCGCCGGTAAGTGCCTTGGTGACTTTGTCTGCGATGCGTTGTGCCTCTGCAAGATGCTCAGGAGAGACAACGGCGGGTTGGAAACTCTCTTGATAGTCGCCGTTTTTCTGGACATGTCCGATAGGGGGACAGAAAAGTGTAGGACCATTCTTCTGGGTTACGGTCAAGAGTGTTATCTCGGAGTCAAAATGGATAAATTCCTCAATGATGACTTCCTGAATGTCACCACGGCTGCCCGAGCAAGCGTAGTCCCAAGCGTGGCGAAGTTCGTCAGCTGTCTTGGCAACGCTCTGGCCCTTGCCTGATGATGACATCAAAGGCTTGATGACACACGGAAAACCTATCTCTTTGGAAGCTTCTTTAAGTTCTTCGTAGGTATTGGCATAAAAGTATTTGGCTGTTTTAAGTCCAAGTTCTTTTGCTGCCAGATCACGGATGGACTTTCTGTTCATTGTGAAATTGACGGCATTGGCACTCGGTACGACTTGTATGCCTTTTTTCTCGCACTCATATAGTTTCTCTGTGCGTATAGCTTCAATTTCGGGCACGATGATGTCCGGCTGATGTTTTTCCACGGCTGCCATCAGGGCATCGCCGTCTAGCATGTTAAACACTTCGCACTCGTCGGCCACTTGCATGGCGGGGGCGTTAGCGTAACGATCACAGGCCACTACATACTGACCTAAACGCTTGGCTGCAATGGTGAATTCTTTGCCTAACTCACCAGAGCCTAACAGAAGAATCTTTTTGGTTTTCATTTCAAAATAGAATTTTATATATTGAGTAATCGAATGTTGGTATCTATGGGTGGAATATTGTTTAACGCGCATTGAGCGGCCACATAACCCGCATTTTGCCCGATGATGACAGAGTTGCCGTTGACGCGATAACTGGAATGGGCAGTGAAGTCACCGCTGATACATCTGCCGGCAAGCAGTAATCCTTCAATGTCCTTGGGTATTAGTGCGCGCAGGGGAATATCGTATGGTTTTGACTTGATACCACGGCTGTATTTCTCGCCTGTATGCTCGTGCTCATTTTTTGTGGAATGAATATCAACGCCGAAAGTAACATGGCATATAGCATCTTTGTGCATTTTACCCTCAGTCAAGTCATTTTGTGTCACTGTGTAAAGTCCATGAATACGCCTTCCCTCACGGCAACCTATCTGAGAGGCCGTGGCAACCAACCGAATATCCTTCCAACGTCCTCCGACTCTTTGAAGAGCTTGGACAATGTGATGGACTTCATTGCGTCCTTCGATGCTTGCGCGGGTTAAATCATCCCTGCTGACTGATTTCATCTGAAATTGGTGTTGTGCCATCAAGGCATAAATGCCCCGGTTGAGCTCAAAGAGGCATGGCATGCGGTAAGTCGGTTCAAAGCCGCCATTCCGTATTTCTTGGATGAGGTTGCGCTTGGCTTGGCGTGTGCTGAAACCGCCCCATTGCACGCAATCTTTAATAAGTTCAAAATCTAATCCGGTAACGGCACCTAGCATTGACATGGGTTGTGTGTTTCCCTCTGCGTCTCCCCAGTCGTAACTGCATCCGCAGAAGAATGCTACATCGCCGTCTCCTGTGCAATCGACAAACATTTTAGCAGCGATGGCTTCTCTGCCCGATTTAGATTCTGTGATAATGTGGGTGATGCGTTTGTTTTGTACGATAGCGCCTGTGACATAGGTGTAAAGCAGGACTGTAATTTTTGATTGAGCACATAGCTCATCTAAAATAAGCTTCATGCCTTCTGTGTCGAAGGTGAACAGATGTGCAGTGTCATGTTCGGTGTTTTTCCAGTGTCCTTCAATGAGTTTTTGCTTCAGTTCTTCTACCAGTCCCTTTTTGTTTTGATGGTCTAACATGACACCCAGAAGTCCTGCTGTCCATGTGCCGCCTAAGAAACCGGCGTGTTCTACAAGAATAACTTTTGCTCCTGAGCGTGCGGCTTCGATTGCGGCACCGATGCCTGCAGGTCCACCACCGCAGACAACAACATCCGCTTGGTGTCTGACAGGAATCCGACGTTCTTTTTCTATGATGAAATTTTCAGAAACGTCCGAATTTATTCCAATGCTATTATTCGCTTCCACCTGCCGGTATGGCAAGACACTGGCTACTGAAAGTGCAACAGCATTTTTGATGAATTTTCTTCTTTTCATAGGATCATTCTATAATTCTGGTTTTGCAGAGAGTGGGGAAGGAGTGGAGCCATAGACGGACGGCCAGTTGTTGGTCCAGTGCACTTTATCCATGAGAGCCATGCGTCCTATGTCAGGGTTTGTTTTGCTATAGGCGTGGTAGATAATCCAGTCATCACCATTCTTGTCAGTAAAAATCTCTGCGTTGTGTCCTGTGCCTGCCCATTTCTCGTTTCCGTGAATAAGCACTTCGTGCTGGTTCTTCATAAGGCTTCCTCCAGTTTTTGTGGTGTATGGCCCAAAGAGACTTGTGGAGCGGGCGTAGACGGTCTGATATGTACTGGCGGCACCGCTACAGCAAAACCCTATGGAGCCGAAGAAATAGTAGTAGCCGTTTCTCTTGTAGATGTAGCTCCCTTCATAGGCTGTGCCGCCTATCTGGGTCTTGACAGCGCCTTTCTTGACAGACAGACCGTCGTCGCTGAGTTCTATGATATAGATGCCGGAGAAGCTGCCCCAGATGAGATATTTCCTTCCGTCATCCTCTTCAAAGTAGCAGGGGTCGATGCTGTTGCGGACGCCTATTTCGTAGCTCAAAAACAGTTTTCCGAACTCGTTCACCTTGGTGTCCGGATTGTCGTAAGGTTCAAACGGCCCTTCCGGTCTGTCTGCTACGGCCACCCCGATGCCACAGCTATCATTGCTACCCCATTTTGACAGGGCAAAGTAGAGAACGTATTTACCGTTTATCTTGTTGATGTCAGGAGCCCAGTAGCGGTTTACTCCGGGGACAAAGTCAGGACGGAAGGTACCAAATGCCTTGCCTACGTAGGTCCATGTCACCAGGTCCTTGCTTTTCTTGATGTTCTCTCCTGTTCCGTAAAGATAGAAATAACCGTCGTCGGCTTTGATGTAGCTCGGGTCAGGATAATCTTCTCCAATGATGGGGTTGGCATATGTGCCGTAATTTTTCGGGCGCAAGGTGACAACCTGTGCATCACAGTAGGCAGACAGTAAACAGAAAAAAACGTATATAAGATATTTCATTTGACAATGATTTTCTTTATGATGTCCTTTTCAATCCTCACGATATATATTCCCGGAGCGTATTGCCGTTGGTATGTGACGTCGCAACCGTTGGCGTCATATATATTATAGTTGTGTGTTCCTGAAATGTTAATCTGACGATTGGTAACATGCACTTGGTATGACTCTGCCGTGGGAGATGCAATCGCCGATGCCGTTGAGTCGGATTTGTTGACGGCTACTATGCGCCAGGCGAAACGCGAATTCTTGTTCATGAAGTTGTCCTTGTATGTTGCAGGTGCATATAAGGTATCGGAAGCGTGGAGGTAGAAGGAGACGCCGTAAGGGTCTTGGCAACTTATTTCAACCTGGTCTGTTCCCTTGATTGGCTTAATCTTCCATGTCGATGCGTTAGAGCGGGTGTATTCCTGTCCGGCACGGTAAAAATTTCCAATCGGTTCGCAGGAGCCGTTCAGGTAGAACTTGGTCTGGACGTTGCGTATATAATATTGTGTACTGTCGTTCTTGCTTTTGATGAACGTCCATTCCTGACGCAGGTTCGTAGTGTCGCGCTGGCAGTAGGAATAGTAGTAAGCATTTGTGTTTGGAGTGCTCCTGTCATCCTGGATGCAGATGTTAGAAAACTTGGAATAGGAATTATAGATGACATAATTCGTATTTTCCAAGTAATCAGTGGCTTGCAGACAAGTAGGGAAGCAACAGACCAGGAGTGAGACAAGAAATTTGTACATATCCGTATAAAATACAATATTATATGCAAATATACAAAATAATATATAGATTGGAGTGACTCTTAATTCTAATTTTTATTTACTGAGGTCATTGATATTTTATTTTGTTTATTTCGCTGTACAAGTGAGAGTGTAATTCCCGGACAAAGACAGCCATCTTACGCTTGTCTTCATGTCACAGTCCCTGACAGGTTCAGAAGTTTACGCTGATATATGCTCCATTCCATAGGCTGGAACGTACGTTCCATCGGACGGAATCTATATTCCAGCCTATGGAACGGAAAACTTGTCGGGTCAGGGTGACACATTGTTGCTCTTGATTCCGGGCAGATAATGGCAGGTTTTATGTATGGCAGGGTGTGTTTAATCTATCTGACGGGAAATAAAAAACTTCGGTGAATGATATAATTTTTGATATTTTTATGTTACAATTTGGCTATTTGTGAATTAATCTGTAAATTTGAAAGTATATATCAAACCAGAAGTGATGACAGATTATTTGAAGCTCATAAAAAGGCCTTGTTATCTGCAATTTGACAAGAACCAGATGACCAATCTGCAGATTTCAATGACGAAGGAAATACTGCTCACCAACAGACTCGGCGGGTTTTGCAGTACGACTGTGCTGGGATGCAATATCCGTAAATACAATGGTTTGCTGGTTGTGCCTGTCCCCAGACTGGATGACGAGAGCCATGTGTTGCTGTCGTCATTGGACGAGACGGTGATACAGCACGGTGCAGAGTTCAATCTGGGTATCCACAAATTCCAGGGAGAAAACTACAGTCCTAAGGGGCATAAATATATTGTTAAGTTTGAATGGGACAAAGTGCCCGTTGTTATTTATCGTGTGGGCGGTGTCATACTGCAGAAAGAGATTGTTTTCATGGCTAATGACCAGCGTGTGATGATACGCTATACATTGCTTGACGCCCATTCCGCTACGACATTGCGCCTTCGCCCGTTTCTGGCTTTCCGCAGCGTGAGAGAGTTTACACGGCGCAACAACAATTACAACGGCGGTTATGAACCGGTGGCGGGTGGTGTGAAGATGTGTATGTATCACGGTTATCCGGAACTCTATATGCAGACCAGCAAAAAGAGCACATTCAAGTATGTCCCCGACTGGTATCTCGGCTTCGATTATCCCCGTGAGCGCGAACGCGGATATTCATCTAATGAGGACTTGTTTACGCCGGGCTACTTTGAGATGCCTATAAAGAAAGGGGAGAGCATCGTATTTTCCGCCGGACTCTCAGAAATGAAGTGCCTGGCGATGAAACGCAATATGGAGCGAGAGATAGAGACAAAAGATTCCATGTCGGGCTTCTACAACTGCCTGGTGCGATCTGCCCATCAGTTTCACATAGAAAAAAACAATCAGCATTATATTAAGGCGGGCTATCCGTGGTTTAAGTGCAGGGCAAGAGATTTCTTTATCGCCATGCCCGGACTGACTTTGTATATCGGTGAGCAAACCAAGTTTGAACGGTATATGGAAACCGCCTCGACGGCATTAAGGCAATGGATGGATGATGGCGGTGTTGATGTGGAGGTGTATGAGGTTCATCAACCTGATGTGATGTTGTGGGCCATGTGGTCCCTGCAGCAATATGCCAAATTTACCTCACTGGAGTATTGCTACCATAAATACGGCAAGTTGATAAACCGGATTATGGAGTTTATCATGAGTGGCAAGCATCCTAACCTCTTTGTCCATGATAACGGATTGCTGTATACCAACGGACATGATGTGACGATAAGTTGGATGAACTCGGTCAGCGATGGCAAGCCCATTATACCACGCTCAGGATACCTTGTGGAGTTTAATGCCTTGTGGTATCATGCGATATGTTTTTGGTCGGAGATGCTCAATGTGACAAAACATAAAGCCAAGGCGGACTTCTACCAGGGATTTTCCGTGAAAGTGCGCGAGTCTTTCCGTAAGGTGTTCATCAACAGATTCGGTTATCTGTATGATTATGTTGACGGTGACAACGTGAGTTGGGACGTGCGCCCGAATATGGTATTTGCTATCGCCCTTCATTTTACGCCATTGACAAGAGAAGAGCAAAAGAGTGTACTGGATACATGTACACGTGAGTTGTTGACGACAAAGGGCTTACGCTCGCTGACGCCGAAGAGCGGTGCCTATAATCCGATATACGAGGGGCCGAACTGGAAACGTGACTATGCCTACCATCAAGGTACCGCATGGCCGTGGATGGCTGGTTTCTATCTGGAGGCATACATGAGGATATACAGACGCAGCGGACTGACCTTCATAGAAAACCAGATGATTGGTTTTGAAGACGAAATGAAGTTCCACGCATTGGGGTCTATACCGGAACTGTTTGACGGCAACCCGCCTTTTCATGGCAGAGGAGCTATATCCTTTGCTATAAACGTGGCGGGAATCCTCAGAGCTCTCCGTCTGTTGGATGATTATGAGAAAGAATAAACAAATAGGAAAAAATATATAGAGGAAATGAAAGTATTGATGTTCGGTTGGGAATTCCCTCCTCATATTTTAGGAGGACTGGGTACGGCCAGTTTTGGTCTGACCAAGGGATTGTCTATGCAACCAGATATGGATATCACTTTCTGCTTGCCGAAGCCATGGGGCGACGAAGATCAAAGTTTCTTGAAAATCATTCCTATGGACTGCGTGCCTGTGGTATGGCATGATGTGAATGCACAGAAGATTACAGAACGTACAAACGGAAGGATTCTCCCGGAACTCTACTATGCGTTGCGTGACAACATCTATGCGGATTTCCGTTATATCCACACTAATGATATAGGTTGCATAGAGTTCTCCGGGCGTTATCCGGACAATCTGTATGAAGAAATCAATAACTACAGTATCGTCGCAGGTGTCATTGCACGTCAGCAGCAATTTGACATCATTCATGCGCATGACTGGCTGACATATCCTGCTGGAATCTACGCAAAGCAGTTGTCGGGCGCACCTCTGGTCATACATGTCCATGCGACAGATTTTGACCGCAGCAGAGGCCATGTCAACCCTGTGGTATATGGCATAGAGAAGGATGGCATGGACCATGCAGACTGTATCATGTGCGTCAGTGAACTGACAAGGCAGACGGTAATCAGTCAATATCATCAGGATCCGAATAAATGCTTTGCGATGCATAACGCCGTATATCCCTTGCCGGAGCATGTTCAGGAGATTGTGAACCGGCGCAAGCCTTTTAATGAGAAAAAAGAGAAAGTGGTGACATTCTTAGGGCGAATAACCATGCAAAAAGGTCCTGAGTATTTTGTTGAAGCTGCTAAACTGGTGATAGAGCGTACACGCAATATACGTTTTTGTATGGCTGGAAGCGGTGATATGATGAACGACATGATAGAGCTCGTGGCAAAAAAAGGCATCTCGCACCGTTTTCATTTTCCGGGTTTCATGAAAGGTGACGCAGTGTATGAGGCTTTTCGTGACAGCGATGTATATGTCATGCCGTCAGTATCAGAACCGTTTGGTATTTCGCCGTTGGAAGCTATGCAATGCGGTGTGCCGAGCATCATAAGCAAACAGTCGGGCTGCGGCGAGATATTGGATAAATGTATCAAGACCGATTACTGGGACATCCAGTCTATGGCTGACGCTATGTACGCACTGTGCAAGTACGAATCATTACATAGATATCTCAGCAATGAAGGCAAAAAAGAAGTGGATGCAATCACCTGGGAAAAGGTAGGGCAGCGCATCCGTAGCCACTATGACAGATTGTTGGGAGTATAAATAATAAAAATGTAAATTAGTTACAAGACATATGAAAACCATTTGTTTGTATTTTGAGATACATCAAAACATCCATCTGAAGCGCTATCGCTTCTTTGATATCGGCTCAGACCATTACTATTATGACGACTATGAGAATGAGCGTAGCATAGTAGAGACGACCAATAACTCTTATGTCCCGGCCTTGAATACATTGATAGAAATGGCGAATGATAATAAGGGTTTCTTCAAATGTGCCGTTTCATTGTCAGGATGCTCCATAGAATTGTTGGAAATTCATGCGCCACATGTAATAGGTCTTTTGAAAAAACTGATAGACACAGGCTGTTGTGAGGTTGTTGCCGAACCTTATTCACATGGACTGGCTTCGCTGGGCAATGAGTCTGCTTTCCGCGATGAAGTCAAACATTTGTGCGAAAAGGTTGAGGGCTTGTTTGGTGTCAGGCCGACCATATTCCGCAACTCTTGTTCTATATACAGCGATGAGATAGGGCGCTTTGTTTATGAAATGGGATTCAAAGGCATGTTGACAGAGGGTGCAAAGCACGTGTTGGGATGGAAGAGTCCGCATTTTGTATACAACTGTGTGACGGCTCCGTCGCTGAAGTTGCTTTTACGCGATAACCGTTTGTCAGAGGACATTAGTTTCCGTTTCAACGACTATGGATGGTTGGAGTATCCCTTGATGGCAGATAAATACATGGATTGGATATCTCAGACTCCAGAGGAAGAGCAACTGTTTAATCTCTTTATGGAATTGTGTGCGCTGGGTGTTTTCCAACCGTTGTCATCCAATATTCTTGAGTTTTTCAAGGCTATGCCGGCAGAAGCAAAAAAGAGAGGCATTAAGTTTGCTACTCCTTCTGAGGTGTGCAAAAAGATGAAATCTGTTGGGCCGATACATGTTGCAGATCCTATATCATGGGTTGATGAGGAACGTGACGTGAGTCCGTGGCTGGGCAATATCATGCAACAGGAAGCCTATAAAAAATTGTACAGCGTGGCAGACCGGGTGCTGGTGTGCAATGATCGTCGCTTAAAGCAGGATTGGGATTATCTGCAAGCTACTAATAACTTCCGCTTTATGTCAACAAAGCCCGGCTCTGAAAATGCGTATAGGGGTATATACAACACGCCTTATGATGCATTTACCAACTATATGAATATCCTCGGTGATTACATTACACGTGTCAATAACTTGTATCCGGATTTGGAAAACGAGGAGATATCCCCGTTGATGATGACGATACGCAATCAGGAAGATGAACTTAATCGCAAAGACAGAGAGATTGCTCATCTGCAAAAGACGCTGGAATTATTGAAAGGAAAGAAAAAGGATTCAAAATCTGAAGAAAAGAAATCAACGAAGAGAGTACGATCCAAATAACGGTTGTTACAATCATCGGAACAAAAAATAGCATTCTTCGTTTCAGGAGGATGCTATTTGCTTTTTGTATTCTGTTGTTTGCGGAAGTGCTTAATCAGACTGTATGCTGAATAAAGTCCATATTCACCGGCTTTGCTGAGATCTTCAAAACCTTGCTGCGCATTGCCGCTCTCTATATTGAGTAAGCCACGGTTGTAATATGCCTCACCTAAAGAATTGTTTAATTGTATAGCGCTATTGAAATCTTTCAGGGCTTGTTCGTTATCTTTGATTTTGGCGTAGAGGCAGCCACGGTTGTAATAGAGGTATGGACATGTGTCATCTGTCATGATAGCGGCGGTCAGGTCTTGGATAGCGGCTTTGATAAGAATATTGTATTCGTCACTTTTAATATAGCTGATTTCCTTTTTGCCTTTTGCAGATATAGTGGGCTTATGTAAATTCATCTCAGCTTGTCTTACCTTTATTGTTGATCGCAGGAATAAAGCTCCTTCATGGGTGGGGTTATATCGTATTGCACTGTCCAGACTGTTTATCGCATCAATGTAATTTCTTTCTGCGGCAAGATACACGGCGTGATAGAAGTGAAGCTGCGACTGCTCTTTGTGTCTTGACAGTAAGTCAACAATTTTTGCGTCTTCTTTGTGTATGATATCAAAATCAGTCAGGTCGGTCTGGGCCTCGCGTGTTGACAGAAATAAGGGATAGTATAGTTCTTTTGTAACATTGATATGCTCTACGAATGCAGCGTAGTTGTAATGGCTGGACAGTCCGTTGTCAACCTTGGTGAATGTGAAAAAGAACATCGGTTGCAGTTCAACAGTGATGTTTCGGTCTTGTATACGTCCCCTATAATCACTGGAATAGAATTTCGCCAAATTGTTTTCGTCATTTTCAGTGACGAGTTTTTTATAGTCATCAATATTTTGCTCTTTTTGTTTTCGTGTGGCTTTGTTGACGGTCTTTTTATTGCCAAAGACTTCATCTAAGCGGGCGATATAGACTTTTCTCTCATCTTCAATGGCATGTTTCTTGTCATTGATGGCGCGATAGCATCTGGCGCGATTCTCGTATCCGGTGATGAAATTAGGATATTGCTCCAGGACAGTGGTGTAATCACGAATGGCAGAATGGTAGTTGCCAGTTATCTCTGACAATGTCGCACGGTTGAACAGTGCCAGACGGTCATTTGGCTCTTTCTTCAAGACGAAATCAAAATCAGTGATGGCAGCATTGTTCTCACCAACCTGCATGCGCAACAGCCCTCGATTGTAATGTCCCAGATAATTTTCTGGGTCAATATCCAATGCAATGTCGTAGTCGTCCATTGCACCTCGCAGGTTGTTTTGCTTGTAACGTGCAAGTGCTCTGTTGATATAGAAACCGGATTCTTTAGGTTTTTGAAGGATAGCTTTGTCGTATGCCGCTTCTGATTCGGCGAAGAAGTCGCGTTGAAGCAGCAATTGTGCTTTGGCGGACCAGGCATCCACTTCGTGAGGACTGATTTCCAGAGCTTTGTTCAATAATGTGTCTGCTGATGCCGTGTCTTTGCACTGTATGGCAATTTGTGCTTTTAGTATGTAGCAGCGTGGGTAATCGGGCCATTTGCTTATCATGGTGTCCAGCATCATGTCAGCGGTGTGCAGACTATCCAGTTGTGTCTCACAGAGCACCATGTTGGACCATATGTCCCGATTCTCAACTTCCATGCTGATGAGTTTCCGGTAATCCTGAACGGCTTTGCCGTATTGCTCTGTCATGATGTAGTTGATGGCGCGCAGTTTGTAAGTTTCATCAATGAAGGGATCACGCTCCAGAGATGCGTTGCAGTCTTCTATAGAGCCGATATAGTCTTCAAGATAGTATTTTGCGATAGCCCTGTAGAGGTATGGCTCGTATAGATAAGGTTTGGCTTGTATAGCTTGATTGAAATATTGGATAGAGAGTGCATAATCTTCATAATAGAGCGCATTGCGTCCTATAGTTATTACACCGTCTGTGTTGGTCTGTGCAGAAAACGGCAACGACAGTGATACGAAAACGATCAGACTGAGGAGGTGTCTCACTTTTTCTTGACAGTCTTGACTTTATATGAGCATCGTGCTTTCCCTTTCAGGAAATTGTTGATTTTGCTGAAATTCATTTTGCGGCGGAACGGTGAGATTTTTTCTATGAAGACGTGACCGTCAAGATGGTCAAATTCATGTTGCATGACGCGTGCCAGGTAGCCTTCAACCCATTCGTCGTGATAATTGAAATCATCATCGTAGTATGTTACACGGATTTTGCTGGGACGTGTCACATCTTCAGATATGCCCGGCAGACTGAGGCAACCCTCGCTGAGTGTTTCTGTTTCTTCGCTTACTTCAACAATATGTGCATTGTAAAATGCGTGACGATAGTCTTTGTATTCCGGCATGTCTTCAGAGATGATGTCCAGGTCTATGACAACGACACGGAGAGCTTTGCCGACTTGTGGCGCCGCTAATCCCACGCCGCCAGAATGAGTCAGTGTGTCGTACATGTCACGTGTGAATGTCAGCAAGTTCTCTTTGTCCGTAATGTCAACATCTTCGCAGACTTGGCGAAGGACGGGCTGACCGTAGATGTAAATAGGTAATATCATCTTTTAATAATTCTGTAATTGTTATTTTAGGTTCTTTTTGCGTTCCATATATGATTGGAGTATAATTGTCGCACTGATTTCGTCCACCAGAGCTTTGTCTTGTCTGTGTTTCTTGCTGATGCCACTGTCCAGCATAGTGCGGTGGGCGAGGACGGAAGTGAATCGCTCGTCATATTCCTCAATGGGGATAGAGGGAAATTCGTTTCTGAATTTTTGAATAAAGGATATTATCCGCCCGGCGTTTTCTGAAAGTGTTCCCCGCATGGTCTTGGGCATACCGATGATGATGCGATCTACGTTCTCCTGAGTGGTGTATTGCTTGAGGAAGGCCATAAGGTCCACAGTACGTACAGTCTGCAATCCTCCCGCAATGATTTGCGAAGGATCTGTGACAGCGATACCTGTACGCTTTGAACCGTAGTCTATAGCTAAAATTCTCCCCATTTGTATCTTTTATAAAATACAAAAATACAATTTTTGTGCCTAAAACAGGGTTTTGCTGACAATAAACTTCTGAATAGATGTGTCAGCGTATCAGTTTAAGTACAGTAAACACGCTCTTTATCAGTCTGAATGTATAGCTGGCGGTAGAGAAGGTGTTAAACAGCGACCTTATGGGTGTTTGCGGTGTTATGCTGTTTCTGTGTCGCAACGGACTTGTCAGCGCGTCAGAATAGATTTGTATCAGCTCTTGCTCTTTGCGGATATTTTCTAATATCTCTTCTTTCTGGCGGCGCAACTCTCCAAAGACAGAGTTGTCTGTGTTAGATGTCTTCCTCATGTTCTTCGTTTTTTGGGTCATCCAACAGAATGTCGGAGAAAAATTGTGTCAGCGGGTTGACTATCCATCTGTCTCGCATCAGGTAAAGCATAATGCACAATATGATAAACAGGCAGGTGACTATGCCGTATGCTATCCATGCGCTTCCGGTCCATGTCTCAATAACCGCTGCGACAGTCAGTGCGAGAAAAATGACTGCGATGGTGCCTATCACGAATATGATAGCGCCTAATATCAGTGCGGTGAGAAGGATAGTCAGTTTCTCTGTCAGGTCCAGTTTGATGTATTTCTTCTGATACCCCAGGTAACGCTTGACTGAGGCTACCAGTTGAGCCATTATGTCTGATGTGGAGTCCATTGATGCCATTGTCCGGAAATGTGATATGCCAAATTTTACATCTGGGGGATATTGTCCTCCCAGATGTAAAACTAATGTGATTAAAGTTGGTTTAGTCTTGTGTCTTCAACTCGTCTGTGATATCATCAACGAGGTTCTCCATCTCCTTTCGGTTGAGCTTGATACCTCTTGCCTTGATGGCTTCGGCGATGCGCGCGCGAACTTCTGAACCTTTCTCCGGAGTGAAGAGAACACCAACTGCCAAACCAATAACTACGCCGCCTAATACAGCAGCAAAAACATTTACACCATTTCTCATAATCTGATTATTTAATTTCCAATGTCAAACTTACGTATTTTTTTTCAACCGACATCATAAGGTTTGAAAAAAATAGAAAAAGTTTTTTAATTATTCGTTAATTTCAGTGTGTTTGATATTTTTTTTACCGAAAAGTACCTTCTATGTAAAGTGGAAATTGTAAATTTGTACAAAATAAAGAACCAAATAATTTTAACTAAAAATAAAATGTATCGTATTTCAATTTTAGCACTCGCATTTGTCGCAGTTGCTTTTATGACTTCTTGTAAGTCATCTGAAAGTGCTTATAAAAAAGCTTATGAAAAAGCACAAGCTCAAGCAGCGCAAAATCAGCAAACCACTGTTACAACGACCCCTGCTACGCAGAATGTTCAGATTGCTCCTGTTGCAACTCAACCTCAGACACAAACTGTTGATGTTTCCAATGAACCAGTCCGTACAGAGAGTGTAAACTTGATTAGTGGTCCGGCTTTGAAGGCATACAGCGTTATCTGCGGTAGTTTCTCTCTGAAAACTAACGCAGAAGGTTTACAACAGACATTGAAGGCTAAAGGCTACAATCCTTCTGTAGTTTACAACCCAAGCATCAAGTTCTATCGTGTAGCTGCAGTTTCTTATGACGACAAGTCTTCTGCAGTGCAGTCACGTAACCAGTTGCGCTCGACTTATCCTGACGCATGGTTGCTGCTGAAAGGTAAATAATTTTTAAGCTAAAATATTAAAGGGAGGGATACTCACAAGTGTCCCTCCCTTTTTATATGTTCCGCCCTGCTTGTTGAAATATTTTTCCGGCTTCTCTGTCTTTATTGACGGCGGGAAATTCGTACATTCCCCAGAATTGATATGTCATCCTGTAGGTACGCTTGATA
>CACXEH010000055.1 GCA_902766625.1 uncultured Bacteroidales bacterium
GGGCGACGAAAAACAGTCATATGTTCAAGGTGCAGTGCAAAAGCGCCACATCTCCGGTGACCGTGCGTGTCACCGACTCGTTTGGCACGACCTATCAGCAGGTTGTCAACCGTCCTGTGCCGTTTGCCCTGACATCTATAGACACGGCAAACACAATTATTGCCAACATCAAAGAGACACGTTATGTCCCGGCTGACGGTATAGAGGTCTGTGGCGGAAACGGCAATATACGGATAACTGTCCAGACTGCTGCAGTGGCACAGGTTGTGGGTCTTGACGGCACATACAAAACGATGCGCCTGTCGGAAGGTACCAACGACATACCTGTCGGCAAGCGTGGCGTCTATGTCATCCGCGTTGGAGAAAAAACAATAAAACTATTTGTAAGATAACTACACAAACTCCTCTTCCACCCTATTGGTCAAAGCCACAAAGTCATGAAAGTTGAGTTGTTCCGGACGTTTTGTCAGTTCTGCATCCGCTAAGAGTGCCGTGTGGTCACGCACAACACCTTTCTCTTTATCCAGCTGTATCAACAGAGGCTTAATTGAACCTCGCATCATTTTTCTGCGTTGATTAAACACAATCTTCACCAACCTGCGAAAAAGTTTCTCATTACACCCTATATCAGTCACATCATTACGTATAAACCTCACGACAGCACTTTTAACCTTGGGCGGCGGATTAAACACTGTTTCCGGCACCGTAAATAGATATTCAGTGTGATACCATGCCTGAAGAAACACACTCAGAATACCATAAGCCTTTGAGCCAGGTCCAGACGTAAGGCGTTCTGCCACTTCCTTCTGAATCATTCCGGTGCAACAAGGTATCAGGTCTTTGTAATCCAATAGCTTGAAAAAGATCTGACTGCTGATATTGTACGGATAATTACCCGTCAACACAAAAGGTCTGCCGGCGAATAATGTATTCAAATCCATTTGAAGAAAGTCTCCTTCCACGATTTTATTGCGCAGTTGAGGCATGGCAGCATTCAAGTATGAAATGCTCTCCTCGTCAATCTCAACGACTTTCATCTCACGCCCTTTGGGCAATAGATACTGTGACAACGCACCCATACCAGGGCCAACCTCAAGAATAGGCAAATCGGGGCAAACGTCAACCGTATCAGCTATACGTTGGGCAATAGTCATATCCGTCAGGAAGTGTTGCCCCAGTTTTTTTTTCGGACGTACTCTATACATTCGTTGCTTTTTAGTACTTTTGTACATTGCAAAGATAACTATTTTATCCCGTTAAGGACCCATATTTTGAAAAAGTATATTATACCCATATCAAAGATATTGTTTCCGTTTATACTCGGCGGAAGCATTTTATATTGGATGTACAGAGACTTCCCTTTCTCCAGTTTAGACAATCTACTTTGGAATGAAATGCATTGGGAATGGATGTTTTTGTCATTTATCCCTGGCATCTTCGCACAAGTTTTCAGAGGCTTGCGCTGGCGTCAAGCTTTGGATCCAATGGGGGAACATCCACGCAGAAGCACATGTATCAACGCTATCTTTGTTTCTTACGCGTCCAGTCTGATCATTCCGCGCAGTGGTGAAATCATACGTTGCGGCATACTGAAATCCCACGACAGCACCTCCTTTGGCAAATCATTGGGTACTGTCATCACTGAGCGTATAGTAGATAGTTTTCTAATGCTTCTCCTTACAGGAGCGGTATTATTATACCAATTGCCCGTTATACTTGAGTTTTTCAATCTGACAGGAGTCGGTTTTACAGGCTTATTGCAACGCTTCACACCTACAGGAATATTTGTGACAATCCTATGCGGTTGTCTCATTGCGGTAATGGTTATCTTTGCCATTAAGCAATTTTCTGTAGCCAGAAAGATCAAGGACGTTCTCAGAGACATCATAGAAGGCATCTTATCATTGAAAAAAGTACACAATATACCATTGTACCTCTTCTATTCTGTCGGTATATGGGTGTCCTACTTCTTACATTATTGGCTGACGTTCTATTGTTTTGACTTTACAGCACACATGGGCATTACCGCTGCATTAATCTCTTTCTGCATAGGCAGTATTGCCGTTATCGTTCCTACCCCTAACGGCGCAGGTTCTTGGCATTTTGCCGTGAAGACAATCCTCGTCCTATACGGTCTGAACCAGATTGACGCTGTAGCATTTGCACTAATTGTCCATTCTGTGCAGACGCTATTACTGATTGCGTTGGGAGTTTATGCGCTCATCGCTTTACAGTTTATTTACAGCAAGAACGCTAACATCGGCAAGGAGGACACGACATGAAAACTGTCAACTTACGAAAGATTATAGAACTCATCTGTTCTCTGGTTCTTGCCGGAGTCATCTTGTATTGGTTATACAAAGATTTTCCTTTCTCACAAGTGTCAGAAACGCTAAAGCATGGTGTCCGTTGGGACTGGATGGCAGGTTCGTTACTCTTCGGCATCATTCCTCAAATCCTCCGCGGTGTCCGCTGGCGGATGGCATTGGAACCACTGGGAGAAAAACCGTCCTACCGAAATTGCATCTCCGCAGTATACATGTCATTTGCTGCCAGTCTGGTTATCCCGAGAATCGGCGAGATTTCACGTTGCGCAACATTGAAGAAAGTTGAAGGCATTTCTTTTCCCAAATCATTGGGTACAGTGGTTACCGAGCGCATCATTGACTCTCTTATTGTTTTGCTCATTCTGTTCATCACATTCATATGTGAGATACCGGTTTTTTACAGGTTCTTCAAGACTATAGGTTTTACCCCTGACCAGTTTTTTGAGAAGTTTTCAATAGCAGGCATAACCATCTCCGTCATTTGTCTTGCGCTGATTATAGGCGGATTTTTCTACATCTTACTGAAACTAAAAGCGTTTAATAAATTCCATGACGTATTTGTCAAGTTCTCGCAAGGCTTTGCCTCTGTCAGGAAAGTCAATAACAGATATCTCTTCCTGTTTTATTCCATTTGCATCTGGATTTGCTATTTTTTGCACTTCTATCTGGCTTTTTATGCCTTTGACTTTACGACTCATCTCGGTATACATGCAGGACTTCTTGCCTTCTGTATGATAACAATCGCTGTTTTGGTTCCCACTCCCAATGGTGCCGGACCGTGGCATTTTGCCGTAAAAGTCGTGCTGATGCAATTTGGAATCAGCATCGGCAACGCTATTCTCTTTGCCCTTATCGTACACGCATTACAGACACTTCTCGTCATAGTTTTAGGCGTATACGGCTATCTCACTTTAACAAAACCCGCAACAAATAAACAAACATTATAACTATTATCATTATGGAAATTAAAAATCTTGAGCCGAAAGGCATTTGGCAGAATTTCTATCTACTCACACAAATTCCACGCCCGTCAGGACATCTGGAGAAAATTCAGGCGTTTCTTTTAGACTGGGCAAAGGAACGCAACATTGAGGCGTTCAAAGATAACGCCGGTAACATCATCATGCGCAAACCCGCAACTCCAGGATATGAGAAACTAAAAATGGTTACTTTTGAGGGTCATATGGACATGGTTCCCCAGAAAGCCGCAGACTCTACCCATAATTTTGAAACCGACCCTATTGAGACCTATATCGATGGTGATTGGGTTAAGGCCAAAGGTACAACATTGGGCTCTGACGACGGTATGGGAGTAGCCACCGCCATGGCAGTGTTTGAGGACAACACTCTTGAACACGGACCTTTAGAGGCCATATTCACTGTTGATGAGGAGACGTGCATGTATGGCGTCAACCATTTGGAGCCGGGCACATTAAAGGGCGATATCCTGCTCAATCTTGACAATGAGACGGAGGGAGAGTTTATTATCGGCTGTGCCGGCGGCATGGATGTGGCTGGCAATATGGATTATCAGGAGATTGACAGCGAAGAAGGCGCTATCGCCGTCAAGGTCACACTGCAAGGTTTGAAAGGCGGCCACTCCGGACTGGAAATTTCTTTAGGCAGAGCTAACGCCAACAAACTTCTCGGACGCCTATTGTATGATGCAGCGCAGGAGTTTGACGCTGACCTCGCATGTTGGGACGGCGGCAATATGCGCAACGCCATTCCCAACAGGGCTGAAGCCATTGTCACTATTGATTCTGAGGACAAGGCGGCTTTCATGGCTTTTGTCGAGGAGTGGAAACAGACCTTCACAGATGAGTATGGCACCATTGAGGACGACTTGGACCTGACTGCCGAGGTTATTGAGTTACCTTCAAAGATTGTGCCCAAGGAGATACGTGACAACATGATTAACGCTGTCATGGCATGTCACGTCGGCGTATTGCGCAATATCCCAGCCATTCCACATATTGTAGAAACCTCGTGCAACCTGGGCATCGTGAAAATAGCCAACGGCAAAATAGAGACTGACGTCCTTGTACGCAGTTCTTGTGAAAGTATGCTGGACTATCTCGCCAATGCCGTCAGCGCATCATTCTCCATGGCAGGATTGCACATCAGTCTCAACGGACGCTATCCTGCATGGCAGCCCAACAACGACTCTCCCATCGTAAGCGTTGTTGAAAAAGTATACAAGGCTGTAAACGGCGAAGAGTGCAAGGTGGAAGTCGTACACGCCGGCTTGGAGTGTGGAATCATCCAGACAGTCAATCCAAACATGGACGCCATCAGTTTCGGACCGACGTTGCGCTCGCCGCACACACCGTTTGAGCGGTGCAACATACCTTCAGTAGCCAAATACTATAAATTTGTCCTTGAACTTCTGAAGAACATTCCAGAAAAATAAAGATCGCATCACATACAAGACAACCATGGAAAAATATATTTCAGAACCTGCAAGACAGACGCCTGTATGGGATGAAGTCGATGTGCTGGTAGTCGGCGGCGGTCCTGCCGGACTTATGGCCGCACAAGCCGCAGCACTTGTTGAAGGAACCAAAGTATTGCTCTTGGAAAGTCGCGGTTCGCTTGGCGGCAACATGACACAAGGGCTTCCTCTGCTTGGTTTCCTCGGCCGTAAGGGTAATGAGGTTATCAAAGGTTTGCCTCTCCGCTTTGTGGAACGGCTCCGGGAGCGGGGACAAGCCACTCATCATCGCCGTTGCCCGCTTCACGTCTCACTGACAATGATTGACCCGGAAGGAACAAAGAAACTTGCATGGGAAATCATGGACGAAAGCGGCGTCAAAGTCCTCATGTATGTCATGTGTGTGGACACAATTATGGATGGAGACAGAATACGTGGTGTCATCATAGAGTCCAAGAAGGGGCGCGCCGCCATACTTGCCAAGACTGTCATTGACTGCACCGGCGACGGAGATGTCGCATCCCATGCAGGTGTTCCGATGGCTTACGGCAACGAGAAGGGCATTGCCCAGCCGCCAACCCTGATGTTCTCTATGCGAGGAGTAGATTCGCGCAAACTACGCAATGCCGTAGCCGACCACCCGGAGATATACGACATCGACTTTATCCCCAACGAGTTTTTCCGCGCCGACGACAACTGTACAATGGTAGGCTTCCGCAACCAAATTCGTGAAGCACGCCAGCAGGGATATAATCTTCCTGTCGAGAGAACCATCTTCATGACCGGCATGGCACCAGATGAATGGTGGGTCAACATGTCCCGTGTCAACGGCGTAGACGCCACCGACCCGCAGCAATACACAAAGGGCGAGAGGATTGCAATAGAACAAAACTCCGAGATAGTCAGATACCTTAAAGCGTTTATCCCCGGTTTTGAGAATGCCTACGTTGACAGGGTAGCCCCCTTCATGGGTGTCCGTGAAACCCGGCGCATCATCGGCGAATACATTCTCACCGAACAAGACATTTTTGACTGCGCACGTTTTGACGATGCCATCGGAGTCGCCGCATATCCCGTAGACCTCCACCACCCCGTCGGCGGAGACTGCACACTGATGTGGTGTCCTGACTGCTACGACATCCCCTACCGCTCACTTGTTCCAAAGAAGGTGGACGGCCTGCTCTGTGCCGGCAGGAACATCTCCACCACTCACCTCGCACTTGCCTCCGTGAGAGTCATGGGTCCGGCAATGTGTATCGGAGAAGCCGCCGGAAAAGCAGCGGCACTTTGCGCACGCAAGGGAATCACGCCCAGACAACTCAACACAAAAGAGCTTCAGCAAGCACTCCGTGCGGAAGGAGTCTATTTCAGAGATTAGTCTCTGACTTCATCCTTTTATTTTTTTCATCCCAAAGGATGGAATATATATTCCAAGGAATGGAACATATATTCCATCCTAAGGAATGTAAGTTCCAGCCTATGGAACATAGCACCTAATGCCGATTGCCGGGCAATAGATTGCTCATAACTTTTTTCTGATACCGGAATTTAGATTCGCCGGAACACTGCTCTGCCTCACGTGAAAAAGAGGTAAATCCGAAGAATAAAACGTAAACGTTTTAACAAAAACACTTTTTGTCTGAGGGTATCAGCCCCGTTACTGGAAAAAATGTTAACTTTGTAAAATAATAAACAAACATATTTTGGATAAACTAATGATATGGTTGCTTTCGGCAACACCAGACTCGCTGGGACATCCCGCAGATAGTTTGCGCAATATAGCCAGAACCATTGTGCAGGATGTTACAACCACTCAGGGACTTGACAAACTGCAGAATGCAGCACAATCGCTGATTGAGCATGGCATTTCATTGGGATTGCGCATTCTGGCGGCTTTAGCGATATTCATTATCGGACGTTTCGCCATCAGGTTAGTCAATCATCTGATAAAGCGCATACTTAACTCGCGCGACATTGACCCCAGCGTCAAGAGCTTCCTGGAGAGTTTTATCAATGTCACGCTATTGGTGTTGCTGATAATCGCCGTCGTCAGCAAACTCGGCATTGAAACTACATCCTTTGCCGCATTGCTGGCCTCATTTGGAGTTGCCGTCGGCATGGCTCTCAGCGGTAACCTCCAGAATTTCGCAGGAGGAATACTGATACTTATCTTCCGCCCGTACACCGTAGACGACTATGTCAATGTCCAAGATGTCGAAGGAACGGTGACATCCATCCAGATTTTCCACACTATCATCAGGACATACAAGGGTACAAATGTATACATACCTAACGGGCAGATGAGCAACGCCTTGATAAAAAACTACTCCAAAGAGCCTCTCCGCATGGTGGAATGGATTGTCAGCGTAGAATATGGCGAGGACATCAAAAAAGTAGAAGATACCGTATCAGAAGTCATCAAGGCCGACTCCAGAATACAGACCGTCCCTAAGCCTTATGTGGCAGTGAAGGAACTCGCCGAAAGCAGCGTAAACATCACCATCAGAGTCTGGACCGAAATTGCCAACTACTGGGGTGTGTATTTTGATGGTAACAAGCGCATATATGAAACCTTTAACGAGAAGGGCATCAACTTCCCGTTCCCGCAGTTGACAATACATCAAGGAACGTAAACATGGCACATATTCTAGTAATCCGATTTTCCGCATTGGGCGACGTCGCTATGACAGTGCCGGTGCTGTATTCTGTAGGGAAACAGTATCCGATGCACGAATTTACCATCCTGTCAAAAGAGAATATGGCGCCCTTGTTCGGAAACATGCCTGCCAACGTACATTTCCGCGGTGTCAACCTGGAGAAATATAAAGGAATGGTCGGGCTGAACAACCTGTTCTATGAGCTGTACAAAGAAGACTACGATGCCGTGGCAGACCTTCACGATGTCATCCGTACAATGTTCATCCGGATGGCTTTCAAACTAAAAGACAAGCCTGTGGCGAGCATCGAGAAAAGCCGTATGGCAAAAAGAGCGCTTGCACGCAAGAATAACAAGATAAAGACCCAGCTGAAAGGGTCCATCCAACGCTATGTCAAAGTCTTTGACAACTTAGGATATCCTGTAAACCTTGACTTTCACTCCATCTTTGGCGACACATTGCCCGACCTGCCCGAAGACCTCAAGGCGTCCACGGGCCTACACGAAGGCATGCACTGGATAGGTGTGGCTCCATTCGCCCGCCACAAAGGCAAAATATATCCATTAGAGCAGATGGAGAAAGTGTTGGAAATACTCAACGCCCAAGACAATGTACGCATCTTCCTTTTCGGCTCCGGCAGAACAGAAGGACAATGGTGCAGGAACTGCGAGGCGCAAATGAAAAACGTCACATCACTGGTGTCCAGATTTGAGTTGAAAAAAGAACTGATACTGATGAGCCACCTTGACGTTATGCTCTCCATGGATTCCGCAAATATGCATCTGGCATTTTTGACACATACACCTGTTGTCTCTATATGGGGAGCGACGCATCCTTATGCCGGATTCTCGGGACTGCAGGTGGAAGGAAGCGAAATAGTACAAGTACCCATGGACTGCCGCCCGTGTTCCATATACGGCAACAAACCATGCTACAAGGGCAATTACGAGTGCATGTATAACATACAGCCACAAGACATTGCCACCACTGTGATGAACGTCTGCAAGAAAAACGAATAATGAGCAAACTTCTTTATTACATATTATACGGAGGATTCTATCTGATTTCACTGCTGCCATACAGAGTGCTGTATGGCATTTCTGACATCATACTCTATCCCATACTATATAAGTTGCTCAACTACAGACGGTCTATCGTACAGTCAAACCTTCGCCATGCTTTCCCAGACAAGTCACAAAAAGAACGGATAGCCATTGAGCGAAAATTCTATCACTTCCTGTGCGATTACTTCATGGAAACCATCAAGTTGATAAGTATCAGCAAACAGGAACTGATGAGGCGCATGGTGATGAAAGGTACAGACGAGATGTACAAATCGTTTGACAAAAACACCATGCTATTTATATATCTGGGCCACTTTTGCAACTGGGAATACATCGCCTCACTGCAATGGTGGATGCCGAGTGACGTGCTTTGCACACAGATATACAGTGCATTGCGGAACGATGTTTTTGATTTGCTTTTTTACAAAATCCGCAGTCGCTTCGGCGGGATGAACATTGAGAAAAACATCTCCCTGCGTATCATCATGGACCAAAAAAGAAAAGGACAAAAGACGATTGTGGGATTCATCTCTGACCAATGTCCCAGATGGGTCAACATTCACCTCTTCACGCCCTTCCTGCATCAGGACACAGCAGTATTTACAGGTACTGAGCGCATTGCCCGCAAAGTAAAAGCATCTGTTTTCATCAGCCACCTCACACGACCTCGCAGGGGATACTACGAATGTCAGTATCAATGCCTGACACTTGATGTGGATAAAGATTTCTCTGAAAACGAACTGACAAAATGCTATATGCATGACTTGGAGAAACAAATTGAGGCCAATCCGCACCTGTGGCTATGGACACATAACCGCTGGCACCGCCAACGGACCGACGAAGATGCTCCCGAAGAGTGGAAAGCCACAATCCAAAACGGTCAAGTGATAAGCGAAACACCTATAAAAACTAATAATCATTAAGAATAAAATATATGGTTGAGAAAAGAAAAATTGTGTATTTAGGAATGATTGGTGACATCATGCACCCTGGTTTGATTAACATCATCAACGAGGGAAGCAAATATGGTGACCTCATGATAGGCCTGTTTACCGACAAAGCCATTGCCAACCACCGCCGACTGCCATACCTTACTTATGAACAACGTAAGAACGTTATTGAGAATATTAAAGGCGTGGCCTCCATTGTTCCGCAAGAAGAATGGAGTTATGTAGAAAACCTGAAAAAATACAAACCAGATTACATCATTCACGGTGACGATTGGAAAGAAGGTCCCGACAAATTTATCAGAGATGAAGTCCTCAAAGTTATGGCCCAACAAGGCGGCAAGGTAATTGAGATACCATATACAAAAGGCATCTCCACATCAAGCCTCAAAGCGGAAATAGACTCTCTCGGCGTCACTCCGTCGGCTCGCCTTTCCTCATTACACAGGTTGATTTCATCAAAATCAATAGTGCGCATCATTGAGTCACACAACGGACTTACGGGTCTGATAGCAGAACATACTAAAGTGGAAATCAACGGACAAGAACGCGAGTTTGACGGCATGTGGGCATCATCTCTGACAGACTCTACATCAAAAGGCAAACCCGATAATGAATCCGTAGACCTGACAACACGTCTCCATGACTTGAACGACACGTTGGAAGTGACCACAAAGCCTGTCATCTTTGACGGTGACACAGGAGGCAGGATTGAGCATTTCGGTTTTACAGTCCGCACATTGGAGCGTTTAGGCATTTCAGCTGTTATCATAGAAGACAAAGTCGGTTTGAAGCAAAACTCATTGTTTGGCACTGATGCCGTACAGACACAAGATAGCATAGAAGGTTTCTGTAATAAGATACAAGCCGGAAAGAGAGCCCAGATAACACAAGATTTTATGGTCATAGCGCGTTGTGAATCATTAATCGCAGGCAAAAGTGTGGATGACGCACTGGAACGCTGTCACGCCTACGTCGCTGCCGGAGCTGACGCCATCATGATTCACTCCAAAAATAAGAGCGGCGAAGATATTAAGGCATTTTGTACACAGTTCCGCGAGAAAAATGCCTTTACTCCGATTGTCGCAGTACCTACAACCTACAACCAATTCACAGAAGAAGAACTTGCCCAATGGGGCGTAAACATAGTTATCTATGCGAACCATCTGCTCAGAGCCGCATATCCCGCTATGATAAAATGTGCCGAGTCTATACTGAGGCACAGCAGATGTTTAGAGGCCTCTGAAGAATACTGCATGCCGATAAAACAAATACTTAATCTCATTCCCGGTACCAAAAAACAATAAAAGAAGATGATAAGACCACAGTTTTTTATTGATGAGTTAGGCAAATATGGCATCAACTTTTTTGCAGGTGTTCCCGACAGTTTATTGAAGAACATTTGTGCCTACATTCAGGACCATTTGGACGAAAAACACAATGTCATTACGGCCAATGAAGGCGGTGCCCTGGGACTTGCAACAGGTTACCATCTGGCGACAGGTAAGATTCCCGTTGTCTATATGCAAAACTCTGGCGAAGGCAATATCATCAATCCTTTGGCTTCACTGACCGATAAAGAAGTTTACAATATTCCCGTGCTATTGCTTATCGGATGGCGCGGACGCCCTGGAGTACACGACGAACCGCAACATATCAAGCAGGGCAAAGTCACGACAAGTCTGCTTGACACGATGAATATCAAATATGATATTCTAAGCAAAAATGAGGATACAGCACAACAGCAAATAAACAAAGCCGTTGACTTCATGACAACGACCAACGAGATATATGCACTGATTATTGAGAAAGACACTTTTGACATCTACCAGCTACAAAATATTGAAAAGAACAATTTAACTATGAGCCGTGAGGATGCCATAAAAGCTGTCACCGCGTCGCTTGCACCCAAGGATATCATTGTCTCCACCACAGGCATGATCTCTAGGGAACTCTTTGAAGCGCGTGTTGTCTGGAATCAAGGGCACGAACGCGACTTTCTTACGGTAGGTTCCATGGGGCATGCATCACAGATTGCCTTAGGCATAGCATTGGAGAAGCCAGACCGTAGGGTGTGGTGCTTTGACGGCGATGGCGCAGTCATTATGCACATGGGATCGCTGGCAATTATCGGGAATAAATCTCCGGAGAATCTCGTTCATGTCGTTTTCAATAACGGTGCACATGATTCCGTAGGCGGCCAACCAACCGTTGGACTGAAAATAGATCTTCCCACAATAGCCAAGGCTGTGGGATACAAGACTGTAATGACTGTAGATAATGAGACACAACTTGCAAATATCTTACGGGATATAAAAATGAAGCCATGTCCTGCATTCATTGAAATTAAAGTCAAGAAAGGAAACCGTAAAGACTTAGGCCGACCTACAACAACACCTATAGAAAACAAAACAGCTTTGATGGACTTCCTCAACAAATAATTAAGATGGACTCCCGGCAACCGACATTCAAAAGACAATTATCAAAGACGCACGTATGGGCATTAGCCTTTGGGTGCATCATCGGCTGGGGAGCATTTATTAATCCTGGAAAGAAATTTCTACCCAACTCTGGCGTAGACGGCACAGCCATAGCTATGGTATTGGGTGGCATCGTCATGATGATTATCGCTTTCGCCTATGCATACATGGTTCCCAGACACCCTAAGAGTGGTGGAGAGTTCAACTATACAAAAAACTATTTTGGCAAGAAAGCGGCTTATCTCTGTGCTTGGTTCTTGTTAGCAGCATATCTGACAAACGTTCCCATGAACTCTACTGCAATAAGCCTGATTGTGGATGGTCTTGATGGTGATGCGGAAATACTAAAATGGGGATTTCACTATACAGTGGCTGGATTTGATGTATGGATGGGAGAAATGTTGTTTGCCATAGGCATACTGATACTCTTCGGCTTGCTTAATATCTGGGGCGTAAAGAAAGCCGGATACATTCAGACTATCTTGTCCAGTGCTTTGGCACTTTCTGTATTGACACTTACAATAACGGCATTCGTAAGCAGTAAAGCCATGCTATCCAACTTGGAACCTGTATGGGGATTCGACCGCGCTGCCGCAATTGCTGCAGGAGCTACAACCGAGACCATCAGTCAGTTTGCCCACGTAGGCAGACAAGGTGCCTTGTCTGCTATTCTTGCTACATTCGCCATTGCGCCATGGGCATACGTAGGTTTTGAGACAATCCCACAAGCGGTGGAAGAGTTCAAATTTCCACACAGTAAAGTGTTATTCATCATGGCTGTGGCAATACTATTCGGATGCGTTGTGTATATAGCAAACAATACTGTAGCTGCAATTGCGGTTGCCAACTGGCCTGAACGGGTGATGGCAGGCGAATGGGTACTCCTTATTGCTGCAGAAGAAATGCTCGGACTGACAGGAAAATTGCTTATAGGCATATCCGTATCATGCGCAGTCCTTTCGGGTATTATGGGATTTTACTTAGCTTCCAGTCGCCTGATGTTCTCCATGAGCAGAGACGGCTACCTGCCAGATATATTCAGTAAAATACATCCACGATATGGCACACCGTACAACGCTTTGCTCTTTTGCATATTGATATCTCTGTCTGGTCCGATACTGGGCAGGGAGGCATTAGGTTGGTTTGTAGACATGAGTGCCATCGGTGCATCTATAGGTTTCTTGTTCACATGTGCCTCCACGCTGAAGAGCATAAAGCATCATGGCGATGGTACACCTTTTTTGCGCATTATGGCATGTTTAGGCATCGTATTCTCGTTGTCGTTTATAACACTCCAACTCGTTCCCGTACCAGGACTGAGCGGCGTACATTTCGGACAAGAATCCTATTTGATGCTCCTTGTCTGGATATGTATAGGCATTGCTTTCTATATGCATCAACATAAAAATTTCATATAAACATATATTATGTCTATGATTAGAACTGCTGTTATCATGGCTGCCGGAATGGGTACACGTTTCGGACAATACACAGAAAAGATACCCAAAGGCTTCATCCCTTTCAAGGACAAACCTATGGTAGTCCGCAGCATTGAGACACTCATTGATTGCGGGATTGAAAAAATAATTATCGGTACAGGCTACAAGAAAGAGTCTTACGAGGCTTTGCAGGAAAAGTATCCACAGATACAGTGCGTGTTTAGCCCACGCTACGCTGAGACCAACAGTATGTATACTTTATATAACTGTCGTGAAGCAATTGGCAATGATAGTTTCCTTCTGTTGGAGTCTGACCTTGTCTTTGAGCGTCGCGCTATCCGGGAATTGATAGATTGCGCCTATGATACAGCCATGCTAATAACACCCGTCACCAAGTTTCAAGACCAGTACTACGTACAGATGAACGATAAATGCGAACTGGTTAATTGCTCCACGAACAAGGATGACATCGCCCCCTCTGGCGAGTTGGTCGGCATCCACAAACTGGACACTTGCTTCTACAAAACACTTATCAATGACTATTCCAAGATTGTAGCACATAAGCCCAAACTGGGTTATGAGTTTGAACTGCTGGATGTGTCATGTCGCATTATGCCTATGAATGTCCTCAAGTTGGAAGGATTGCAATGGTACGAGATTGATGACGTGGACGATTTAGCTTTTGCAGAGCAACATATAAAAATATAATAATATGAAATCAGTCAAAAGAAATGTCTTGTTAAATCCGGGTCCGGCAACGACTACCGACACCGTCAAATTCGCTCAAGTTGTTCCTGATATCTGTCCTCGCGAAGAAGAATTCGCCGGACTTATGAAAGGCTTGCGCGCTGACCTGCTTAAGGTTGTCCACGCACCTGCAGACCAGTATACTTCCGTATTGTTTTGCGGTTCAGGCACAATCAACATAGATATCTGCATCAACTCACTCATCCCTGAGGGTAAAAAGATTCTTGTTGTCAACAACGGTGCCTACAATTCCCGCGCAGTAGAAGTATGCGAGATGTACCACATTCCATGCATCGATTTGAAGTTTAGCGTTTTCGAGCAACCCAAACTGGATTTGGTTGAAAAAGCTCTGCAAGATAATCCTGACATAGCTGTCGTTTACTGCTGTCACCATGAGACAGGTACAGGTGTACTCAATCCTATCAGGGAAATTGGCGCATTAGCGCACAAGTATGACGCAATTTTTATCAGCGACACCACTTCCTCGTTAGGAATGATTCCTCTCGATGTCGTGAAGGATAATGTAGATTTCTGCATGGCTTCCGCCCAAAAGGGTTTGATGGCCATGTCAGGACTATCGTTTATCATTGGCCGAACGGATATCATCAAGGCATCAAAAAACTATCCCACACGCTCCTATTACTGTAACTTATATTTGCAGTATGAATATTTTGAAAAGACGGGCGAGATGCACTTTACTCCTCCCGTACAAACTATCTATGCTACAATACAAGCCCTCAAGGAATATTTTGCAGAAGGTGAAGAGGCTAAGTTTGCACGCCATCACGCTGTATACGAAGCTATCCGTAAGGGTGTAGAGAACTTAGGGTTGCAAACTGTGATAGACCGCAAGATTGAGTCAGGACTGGTTGTTTCCGTTAAATATCCCGACAGCCCTAACTGGGATTTCAAGAAAGTCCACGATTACTGCTACGAGCGGGGCTTTACCATTTATCCTGGAAAAATAAGCACCACTAACACATTCCGCCTCTGTGCACTTGGAGCAATAAACGTGAATGACATCAAGGATTTCTTCGTGGTGCTGAAGGAGGCACTGCAGCACTATAACATTATCGTCTGAAAATGGCATCCTACGATATACGAACGCTCCAGCAACATCTTCTGGAAATACTTAAAACAATAGACAAAGTATGCCGGGAGCACAACTTGCGCTATTGCCTTGCCGCAGGCACAATGCTTGGAGCAGTGCGTCACAAAGGCTTTATCCCCTGGGATGACGATGTGGACATCATCATGCCGCGCATAGATTATGACATTCTTATACAACACTGTCAAGAATGGATGGCTGCGCCCTATGAGATTATGTGTGCGGAAAATAAGTCTGACTACCCATTCGGTTTTGCCAAGGCGGTAAACAGCGACACTACACTTGTGGAACGAGAACACCATGCTCTTGTGGACGGTATATATATAGATATTTTTCCTTTGGACAACATCATCAATAACAAGTTGAGCCAGTATTGC
The DNA here is from genome assembly GCA_902766625.1 of uncultured Bacteroidales bacterium. Classification (GTDB taxonomy): domain Bacteria; phylum Bacteroidota; class Bacteroidia; order Bacteroidales; family Bacteroidaceae; genus UBA6382. Next base: position 15,581 of record CACXEH010000055.1, read on the forward strand.
TACACCTTGCGCTACTCCTTGTATAAAAAGATAGCCTATTTACTCAGTCGCAATCCTTACAAACATGGACACGGGCCTTCTTGCTGGATTCCGCTACTTTGCCAAAGACTGTTCACACTGCAGGGTATTATGCAGAGGTTGTTGAAGTTGCAGACCGCTTATGACGGCCGTGAAACTACGCTTGTTATTGACCACGATTTCGGTATGCGTGGTATCATGCGGAAAGATATTTTCAGCGAACTATCTGAAGTGGAATTTGAGGGCAACACTTTCAAAGGAATAGGACAGTATGATACGTATCTACACCAGTTGTATGGTGACTATATGACTATTCCGCCCCACGATGAGCAGCACAGACACGATTTCTATCTGCTGGACTACAATCTGCCCTATCGACAGTATGTCGACACAAGGTTTTTTGTGTCAAAGCTTAATAGCAAAGTTTAGCACGCTTCCTAGCAATTTTTCATTCGGATTGCACTTGAAGGTCAAGCCGTAACTGTGATAATCAAAAATAATAGCCCATATTTCCAATTGGCACTTTGTACAACGTTTAAATACCAAAAAAGATTTTTTTATATCAACATTTTGCTATTTTAACTACAGACTTAACAATATTGGCCTTATCATGTACACTCTGGTCCATCGCATTCTGAATATCATCAAAATCAAAGACATTGGTCACGATACCCTTCAAGTTTACTTTACCTGAAGCAACTGCCTCGATGGCCATCGGATAAATGTGACGATAGCGGAACACTGTCTTGAATGTCAATTCCTTATCCAGAGCCAAGCTCATCGGCAATGTCATTTCGCCCGATTTAGAATATCCCACAAGGACGATTGTTGCGCCCTTCTTGGCTACATGGATTGCTTGACGGGTCGTCATCTCCGTTCCTGCAGTCTCAATGACCAAATCCACTCCTTTCCCGTCAGTCAGTCTGGCAACTTCCGCAATGACATCCTTTTCCTTGGAATTGATTACCTCTGTCGCACCAAGTTCCAATGCCTTATCCAAACGCTTCTGCATGATATCAACCTGAATGACTTTAGTAACGCCCTCTGCCTTCAGTGCCATCATGGAAACAAGACCTATACATCCGGAACCAAACACCAATGCCGTCTGACCGGCATGAGCCCTACCCTGATTGGCTGCATGGAAACCCACCGCCAATGGTTCTATCAACGCTCCTTCCATCGTATCGACATTCTCCGGCAACTTGAAACATAAATCCGCCTCGTGGGCAACATACTCTTGGAAAACTCCGTCAACAGGAGGCGTAGCAAAGAATATGACATCCGGACAAAGGTTGTACTTACCTTGGCGACAGAACTCACAATGACCACAAGTCTTACCTGGCTCAAGTGCCACACGGTCGCCCACCTTAAGATGCCTGACTCCCTTGCCTACTTCAACAACCGTACCGCCAGGTTCATGCCCCAGCACAAAAGGAGGTTTAACGATATAATCGCCTATGCGGCCTGTCTCATAATAATGCATATCAGAACCGCAGATACCCACATATTCCAATTTAACCAACACCTCATTATCTGCAGGCTGAGGAATAGGCCGCTCTGTGTAGCCCATTTTACCTATACCATTCATCACGGCAACTTTCATATTTCCTTTCATAAACTCACCATTTCCGGCGCTCAACGCCATTAACTAATAGATTAATTATAGCAAAAATACAGAATTCTTCAGGATTTACACGCAAACTGATTGTTTATTTTTATGCTTCATTACAAAACATACACGAAGTTTTATTAACTTTGGTATCAGAAAGTATAACATCTAAAACAACAATATGAATCGCAGAAGTTTTTTACAAAGGTCAGCAGCTATCGCTGGTGCCGTATGTCTTGATTTTCCTGCATTCGCAGAAAAAGTCAAAACGTTTGGAGACCCCAAGTTGAAGATTGGTATCCTCAGTGACGTGCACATCAGGCACAAGGGAGACACTAAATACTTCCAGCACGCACTGGAATATTTCAGAGACAACAATGTAGACGGTGTCATGGTCGCAGGTGATATCGCAGACTGGGCATTGGAGAGCCAGTTACAATGGTTTGGTGAGACGTGGTACAAAGTATTCCCAAAAGACAAAGCACCCGACGGACATCATGTTGAGAAACTCTTCATCTATGGCAATCATGATGTAAAGGATGCCAAAGCCATCTTAAAGAAATACAAAGTCACCAAGCAACAGGCAGAGGCAGAAGCTATTGGCCCGAGGCGCGCAGAGGTATGGAAGCGTATCTTCAAAGAGAAGTGGTCTCCTATCTATATGAAAGACATCAAAGGCTACAAATTCATCGGTGCGCACTTCACTACCTTTGACGGTATAGATAACCTCCAGGAATATTTAGACTCTGTCAAGAGCCAGTTGCCGACAGACAAACCGTTCTTCTACTTCCAGCATATGCACCCGAAAGATACATGTTCTGCACCTTGGACTTGGGGGCAGGACAATGGTAAAACCACTGCCGCATTGAGCAAATATCCTAATGTCATATCCTTCTCAGGTCACTCTCACACACCGCTAATAGATGAGAAGACAATCTGGCAAGGCGCATTCACCAGCGTCGGCACAGCGTCACTCTCTTATGTCATTCCGTTCGGCGGCAGAGAGAATTCCGCCCACACGGGCGATAAGTCTGTCATCCACTCTCAAATGAAGAAGATAGATACCAAAGACGGCAAACAAGGACAACTCATGACAGTATATGCCGACCACATCACATTGGAGCGCCGTGAGTTTGTATATGATCAGCAACTGGCAGACAACTGGATCATCAATCTTCCTTATGACGGCGACAAAGAACTCTCCTTTGAGAGAAGAGCAAAGATTGCGCCCATACCACAATTTGTTACCGGTTCCAAGGTGACGACAACAAGAGCTATGGGTAAAGACCGTCAGAATAAAGAGGAAGACCAAATCACTGTACACTTCCCTTCTGTGCTGAAAAAAACAATGGGAGTACGCGCCTTTGAATACGAGGTCCAGGCGGAAATGGAGGATTACGATACCTGTAAGATTATATGCACCAAACGCGTATTCTCCAAAGGATTTTATCTTGCAGAAGCACAAGACGAGGCAGAGGTTATTTGTCCTTTCGCCGTCAGCGAACTGGCACCCAACAAGAAGGTACGGTTCTATGTAAGGCCAATAAATTGTTTCGGTAAGAAAGGTGAACCTATCTGTTCCGACTGGGTAACCACAGCGAAACCTAAAAAGGCATAACTTGAAACAGCCAACAACAAAAAAAAACCGAGTAAAAAACTCGGCTTTTTTTGTTGGGATACCCGGACTCGAACCAGGAAAGGCAGGACCAGAATCTGCAGTGTTACCATTACACCATATCCCAAACTGATATCAAGTGCAAAATTACAATGTTTTCAATTACCGACAAAGTTTTTTCTAAAAAAAATTACTCTGTAATTGATTTCTCATTAAAAAGTCATATTCACACCGACTGCAAAAACTCTGTTTTCGCGTTTATAGTGGTCTTTTTTCTCTTGACCCTGTAACATTGTCGTAACGTCTTTTGATTTATAGAAGTTACGCATATAGCCCAAATCCACGCTGACAGTCTTAGACACATTCAGACGACAACCTAAGCCCAACAAGTGGCTGCTGTTGTTGAAGCTCATATCGTTCATATACTCATCAGACAGGTCATAATTTGTCTTTTGATAACCGACACTGACTGTAATAAACGGCGCAACATCCCATTCCACACCTGCAGTTATCTCTGTGGTACCGTGGTTAATGGTCTTATGCTTGTCGCCATAGCGTGTAGCGTGTGTGTCATCATAATAATGGAAACCGCCATTGATGCGCACTGTCGGTATAGGAGAATACTGTGCACCAACGGTAACGATTCCCGGAATATCCTCAGCAACTTTCTTAACCTTTGATTCGTCAAACTGGGCCAACACTGCAGCGACCGTATCCGGATAAACGGCATTGTCGGTGTGATTATGGAGGCGCATCCTGGTCTTGAATTCATACTTAACCGCAAGATTCCAATGCTCGTTTATTTTCCAGTCAACCGACAAGAACGGCGTAAATCCCAGCCCGCTCTGATCTGTATTAAGCGAAATATTGTAAGCGTCCATATTGATACCATGAGCACTCAATGCGGCAGCGGGTATTTCTGTAGCCGGGTCGGAATAGAGTTTAATATCTCTGACATACCCCTTATAGCTACAACTCGCCAAGACGAAACGACCGCCGACACCTACCGCAAGGTTATCGGTAATCTTATACGTACCACCCACTTGCAGATTCCAATAATATTGTCTGCCTTTCATATACATATCCATAGAGTAACCCTTCACATAGGAAGCCATTGCTGGATTTACATTTGCGAGTTGTCTGTTCATGAACAACGAATATGGAGCCTCAAACGAACCGATGCCGTCTTCAAACTCACACTTACCGCCACCGCCGCCAATAGCCACAGCAGCACCTACGCTCCATCTGTCTGATACGTAAGCCGCCTGAATACTTGGCACTACCGGTGCCAATGCGTCACCTTCGTATTTGCGTGTATCTTCTCCATAGTAATTTACATTCTGCGCTAAAGTAGGGAATGTGGTTGTCACATTCCTTTGTTGTTTTGCATTCTGAAGGGTGAGTCCGAGATGAAAACCTTTGGACATAAATGCCACACCGGCCGGATTAGTGTATACTCCATCTATATCTATGATGGCATCGCGGCTCGGATTACGCAAAAAAGATGCACTCTGGTTGGTGTTGGTGAGTAGGCCACCGGCAAAAACATTAAACGAGGTAAAACAAACAAATGCTGATAGCAATAAATTTCTCTTAGTCATGATTTCTTGATATGCATTAATTTGTCTACAAAATTAGAAAAGTTAAAATAATTAAACATCTTTTATTGACAGAAATATTCAATATCGCTTAAAAATATTTCTATATTACTTTTCTAGGAGATACGAAATAATAAAAAACGTCAACTTGTAAATGGTACAAGTTGACGTTTTAGCATATTTTTATGTATCTCTAATCTCTTAAGCTTCTTCAGGGTTCTTTGGCTGTTCTTCAGGAGCTGGAGTTTCTTCAACTTTCTTCTGAGCCTGTTGTTCTTCTTTAATTTTCTTCAACAGTTCGTCAACCTCAACCTTCAGAGCGTCAATCTTCTTCTGCATACTGTCAATAAGGGCATTGCCTTTCTTGGAATTGGCTGAGAGGAAGGAGAAGTTAGTCTCGTAAGTTGTCAGCTCGCTCTTCTTTGCCTCATATTGGCGGAACAAACTGTTGGTGTCACCAGGTTTCTCTAAATTGCGAGCCACGTTGCCACCTTGCCTACGTTGGCGGATATTGAATTTGCTATACAATTCATCACAAACCTCTTTATATGCATTGTATATCTTGTCCTTACTCTTGAAGGGTACGTGACCGGTGTTGTTCCATTCAGCCTGCAACTCCTTGACCTTCTCAGCGACAGCGTCACCTCCGGTCTCTACGAGTTCCTTCAACTTCTCAATAATTGCATTTTTTGCACTGAGGTTACCTTGTTCTTCCTTTTTCTGGTCGCCAAGGGTCTTCTTCTTTTGATCAAAGAAAGCATTGCAAGCTGCATTGAAACGCTCCCACAGCGCCACAGAACTCTTATGCGCAACAGGGCCTACTTCCTTCCACGCTTTCTGCAAGGCGATAAGCGCATCAGTGGTCTTGTTCCACTCGGTGCTGTCCTTCAATGCTTCTGCCTGTTCACAAAGGGCAACTTTCTTGGCAACATTTTCAGAGAAGCTCTTGCGTTGAGTCTTGAAGAAGTCAGCTTTTTTATTAAAGAAATTGTCACAAGCAGCGCGGTAACGCTCATAAATCTTGTTGTTCATCTTCTTAGTAGCATGACCGATAGCCTTCCATTCTGCCTGCATCTCTATGATTTTCTTGGAGATGTCATCCCATGCAGAGAAGTTTTTCAAGTTGGCTGTCTCTATGCTCTCTATCCTTTCGCATATTTCAGTCTTCTTCTTCAAATTCTCTTCCTCTTTTTCCTTCAACTGCTCAAAATACTGGGCATGACGCTTGTTGATGGCAGATGAAGCCGTCTTGAAGCGATTCCACAAGTCTTCTCTCAACTCCTTGGCAACAGGTCCGATCTCACGGAACTCCTGATGCAGTTCTTGAAGAATGCGTGAAGCGCGAATTATGTCAGGATTATCCTGCAGAGCTTCAGCCTCTTCACAAAGTTTAGTCTTGGCCTCAAGGTTTTTCTTATAATCATAGTCGCGGAGTGCATTGTTGGTTTTCAGCAAATCATAGAACTGTTCCGTGACAAGTTGATAGCTCTTCCATATCTCATTGGCTGCAGACGCAGGAATGGGCTTGATTTCCTTCCACTCGTTTTGCAATGCCCTGACCGTCTCATAACCTTTGTTGGCATCCTCAGGACTTGTCAGGAATTGCTTGATGCGCTCTATAATCACCTTCTTCTTCTCAAGGTTCAGTTCCTTCTGCTTCTCTGCGGCTACAAGCAGCTTGTTGCGCTGTTCCTTGATGACGTTCATGATTTTTTTGAACTCTTCCTCCAAGGGATTAGCCTCAACCTTAAAATCTTCTTCCGCACCGCCGTTCTTGATAAATTCGGCATGAGCCTGCATCTTTTCTTCTTTAAGACGCTTATAGAACACCTGTTTCAACAAGTCCAACTCGGCTTTTTCGCTTTGCTCAGCATTTTCCGCCAATGTTTTCAAACGTTCTATAATACCTTCGTTAGTGTCAGGCACAGATATTTCCTTTTCAGTTTCTTCCTCGTCTATCTCCGGCAGTTCTATCTCGTCAGTCTCTTCTGCAACAGGTTCGGCCGGTTCAGCCTCGACGGGCTGTTCGGCAACTTCGGAAGCAGGCTCTGCCGTTGTTTCCGCTGGCTCGGGTTCAGATTTCTCTTCTTCCGGCTCGGGTTCCGTGGCAGGTTCTTCCACTTCTTCCACTGTGTCTGCCGCCTCTGCTGTCACAGGTGCGTCAGATGGAGCTGTTTCGGGATTAGCAACTTCCTCAGCTGGCTGAGATACTTCTACTTTTGTCACTACCTCTTCTCCTGCAACCGGAGTGTCATTGGTGAGTTCAGAGGACGTTTGGAGCTCTTGCTCTTCCGTTTGTTTGTTAGGAATATTTTCCATGTCGTTACACATTTGAAAGTTTATAAATCAACTTGAATGAAGATATATGCATATCTTACAAACTACAAAAGAAATAATATTTTTTTAATTAACCAAAAAAAATGATGTTTTTTTTATTTTTTATCGAAAATATGAATCTCACCATCAAGGATGCAACACTATGAGAACATCCATGGATTTATGTCACATCAGGGCCTGCCATAGCAGGAAGTAGATGCGAGTCCGGGGCGACATATTTTCCATCCCATACACCAGAACGTACATTCCAGCCGCTGGAACATACATCCCGTTCCATGGAATTTACATTCCAGCCTTTGGAACGGAAAATTTATGGGAACAAGCTGCAACAGGCTACCAGACCAGATGTCAGCCATAGGCTGGCATTCTAAACATATGTTAATTATTTTTTATTGTCTTGATAAGTGCGAGAAAAAGATTAAATTTGCATTTTACAAAATATAATTTAATGCAAAAGAAAGAAAACAAACTTGTAAAAACCATTGTAGAAGCTATTCAGGATAAAAAAGGACAGAGTGTCGTAGTCGTTGATTTCAAAAAGATTACCGATTTTATTTGTTCCTATTTTGTCATTTGCCAAGGCAACTCTCGTCCTCAGGTTGAAGCCATCGCCCGCAATATCGGTGAATACGCTTATGACAAGACAGGAGAGAAGCCTTTTGCGGTAAGCGGAGAGAACAATGCCCTGTGGATTGCCATAGACTACGGCGATGTCATGGTACATGTGTTTGAACCTGAGACACGCAAATTTTATGACTTGGAGCATCTTTGGGAAGATGCAACGATAACGACAATTCCGGATATACAATAACATAACACACAGATATCACACTTATGAGTTCAAAAGATCCCAAGAACAATATGAACATGCCCCGGTTTAACTTGAACTGGGTGTATGCCATCATTATCATACCGCTTGCATACCTCCTGTTGCAAGGCAACTCAGGCAATTTCAGCAGCTTCCACAAAGAAGTCAGCTACTCTACGTTCAAGTCATACGTTGAGAAAGGCTATGCCAGCAAGATTAACGTAAACAAAGGCGACGGCATCGTCACGATGTATGTCAAGAAAGCCCATGCAGGGAAAATCTTCGGCAACGCCAAACAGGCTGACGAAAACGCTAACGTGACCGCTGAGATATCCAGTGTGGACAATGTGGATAATTTCATTTCCGAACAGCAGAAAGCCAACCACTTTAACGGTCCGGTATATTATGAATCAGGCAACAGCATCTTCAGTTCATTCCTTATCAATCTGCTGCTGCCCATTATCCTGTTTTTCGGCATATACTGGCTGTTTTTCCGCCGCATGAGCGGAGGCGGAGGAGGCGGAGGCGTTTTCAATGTAGGAAAGAGCAAGGCACAGATATATGACCGAGAAAACAGTGTACATGTCACTTTCAAGGATGTAGCCGGACAAGACGAGGCAAAACAGGAAGTGCAAGAAATCGTCAAATTTCTCAAGAATCCGCGCAAATATACCGAACTGGGAGGAAAGATTCCCAAGGGCGTACTGCTGGTAGGTCCTCCGGGTACCGGCAAGACACTGCTTGCCAAGGCTGTCGCTGGAGAGGCAAACGTGCCGTTCTTCTCCATCTCAGGCTCCGACTTCGTGGAGATGTTTGTCGGTGTCGGTGCCAGCCGCGTACGCGATCTCTTCCGTCAGGCAAAGGAAAAAGCACCGTGCATCGTATTCATAGATGAGATTGACGCCGTAGGCCGTGCACGCGGCAGAAACCCGAACATGGGTGGCAATGACGAGAGAGAAAACACGCTAAACCAACTCCTCACAGAAATGGATGGTTTTGTACCCAACAGCGGTATCATCGTACTCGCTGCCACCAACCGGGCTGATATACTGGACAAAGCACTGCTTCGCGCAGGCCGATTTGACAGGCAAATCCATGTGGAACTGCCCGGACTGCCAGAGCGCAAGCAAATCTTCATCGTTCACATGAAACCGCTGAAGATGGATGACACCGTGGATGTAGACCTTCTCTCCCGCCAGACACCGGGATTCTCTGGTGCAGACATCGCCAATGTATGTAATGAGGCTGCCCTCATCGCTGCACGCCGCGACCTGAGTGCAGTAGGCAAACAGGAATTTCTGGATGCCATCGACCGCATCATCGGCGGTATGGAGAAGAAGACAAAAGTTATGACCGCAGACGAGAAGCGCACCATCGCCTTGCATGAGGCTGGTCATGCCACCATATCATGGTTCCTGGAATATGCCAACCCGTTAGTAAAAGTAACCATCGTCCCGAGAGGACAGGCTCTGGGTGCAGCATGGTATTTGCCCGAGGAGCGTACCATCACTACCAAAGAGCAAATGCTGGATGAAATATGCGCCACGCTAGGCGGACGCGCTGCAGAGGAACTCTTTACAGGGCACATCTCCTCGGGTGCATTGAATGACTTGGAGCGCGTCAACAAATCCGCATTCGGCATGGTGGCCTATCTCGGTATGAGCGACAAACTGACCAACATCTGCTATTACAACACACAGCAAGATTACAGTTTCGACAAGCCCTATTCCGAGAGCACGGCAGAACTCATTGATGAGGAGGTAAAAAAACTTATAGAGGCACAGTATCAACGTGCCAAAGCCATCTTGGAAGAGCATAAAGACGGACATGCCCAATTGGCACAGATGCTGATAGAGCGTGAGGTTATCTTCGCCGAGGATGTAGAGAAAATCTTCGGTAAGCGGCCATGGAAGAGCCGCTCAGACGAACTAATCGCTGAAAATGACAAATTGCTCAAGCAACGCGAGGAAGAAGCTGCCGCCGAAGCTATCAAAGAAGCCGTGAAAAAAGTGAAAGAAGCCGGACTGATACCATCAATATCAGAAGAGGAAACCACGGGAGAAAACCCGACGACAGATACAGAAAATACGGAACAGACACCAAAAGAAAAAGACAATAACCAAACACCATCTGACAGTGAATAATTTCATCAAAAGAACTCTATTCGGAATAATATATGTCGCCGTCCTAGTGGGTGGTATCGTGTGGAGCCCTAACACATTCTGCATCCTCTTTGCAATTATCACAGGACTTGCCGTTAACGAATTTGACAACATCGTCGAGGAACACGGTTTGGCACAACCCAACAAAATGATTAATATGGTTTCAGCCGTATATCTGTTTCTCGCTGTCTTTCTGTATATCAACAGAAACTTCTCTTGTGTCATCTTCATGCCCTACCTGTTTTCACTCTTATATATAATGATAGGCGGACTTTATCAACAGAAGAGAAACCCCATAGCCGACTGGGCATATTCGTTCGCGGGTCAGATATATATCGCTATGCCTTTTACGTTGCTGAACTTTATTGCCAACACTAACGGAGATGGTTACTCCTACTTTTTACCCCTAAGTGTATTTGTATTCATATGGCTGAATGACACGGGAGCCTATCTGTTTGGCAGTTTACTGCATAACATTATTCCTTATAAATTATCACCACGCATCTCACCAAACAAGACGTGGATAGGTAGTATTGGCGGTGGCATTGTCGTGGTTTTGTCCGCTGTTGCCATATCACATCTAACCCAGATTGCAAACACATGGCTGTGGATAGGACTGGGGCTTGCCGTCGCAGTGTCCGCCACATTCGGCGACCTTACGGAAAGTCAGATAAAACGCTATGTGGGAATCAAAGACAGCGGAAAATTCTTGCCTGGTCACGGTGGCGTGCTTGACAGATTTGACAGTGCGCTGTTTGCCATTCCTGCTACAGTGATATATATTTATTGTACTAATTTCATCAACTAAAATGAAACTGCTCTTCCTAATTATCTCTATGCTTTTGGTGACCGCTGTATGCGCACAGAATACAGCGAAAGACGACATCCTGGCAAACTACAAACTATCAGGAAGTAACATCTGCACCTATATAGAGCCGACGAATGTCACGTATACAAATGCTCCCAAAGGCTACAAACCGATATACCTGAGCATGTATGCCCGTCACGGCTCACGCCATCTGTCCGTACAAAGAGACTATGATGAGCCCTTGGCTTTGTTGAGAAACGCATATAGCAAAGCCTGCATCTCAACCCTCGGAAAGAGAACGATGAGCGTGATTGACTCATTAGAGAGAATGGCTCACGGACGCGTGGGAGAGCTCACCGTTGTCGGTGCACAGCAGCATCAGGGCATTGCCAAAAGAATTTACGAGCATTTCCCTGAATTATTTACAAACAACGTTCATCTTGAAGCTCGCTCTACACCTTTACAACGCACGATGATGTCCATGATTAACCAATGTGTTGCACTTAAAGGGTGCTATCCCCAATTAACAGTCAACTCAGATGCGTCACAGCATGACGTGTGGTATATGGATACTCAGGATGCCATAGCGTATAAGTACCGTAAGACTCCCGAAGCGGTCAATGCGCTGAAGAAATACAGTAAAAAGATGATAAACCCGCACCGTTTTGTTAACGCCATCTTTACTGATCAGAAATTTATCGACGAGTATGTCAAGCCCACGGAATTCATGCATCAGATGTTCACACTTGCCAATATGGCCCAGAACGAAGGCCTGAATATTGACATCTATGATATCTTCAAGCCCGATGAGATATTCAACATGTGGAAAAGAGATAATTATAAATGGTATATTGAGTATACTTTTAATCCCTTGACACAATATAAGGTGCCATATACCCAGATACACCTGTTGCGCAACATCATAACCGTTGCGGACACCTGTCTCATGTCAAAGAACAACAACCTGACATTGCGTTTCGGCCATGAGGTAGACCTGCTTCCATTGGCATGTCTGATGAAATTACACGAGACGGTATACGAGGGAACCGATGGCGATGAAGTCGCAGAGCATTGGCGCAATTACAATATCTACCCCATGGCCGGCAATATTCAGTTGGTCTTCTACCGGAAAGCCGGTAGTCCCGATATCGTCAAGATTATGCTGAATGAGCGCGAGCAGACTATCCCCTTGAAGAGCGACATCGCGCCCTACTACAAGTGGGACGATGTAAAAAAATACTTTTGCGATATCATCGCCAAAGCGCCTAAAGAATAACTTAGCTTTTTAATAAATCACACATCGTTTCCGCAGCCCGGACAGGTGCGCCTGCGGGACCAAGCCTTTGTGTCATTTCCTCATAACCACGAAACATCTCTTCCCGATTGTCACCATTCTTCACGATGCGTGAGAGTTCCCGTTGTATCATTTCCGGATTAACCTCATCGCCTATCAACTCGCGTACAAGTTCACGGTCAAGGATAAGATTAACCAGCGAGATGTATTTGACATGCAGGAAATAAGGTTTTATCAGTCTTATCAACTTCCCCACGGGAATATAGTAACAAACCACCTGAGGCACACGGAATAACGCTGTCTCCAAGGCGGCAGTACCCGATGTTACGACCGCAGCTTCAGCCTGCTGCAAAACGGCAAACGTCTGACCCCTCAATATGCGGAACGCTGTATTGTGTACGATCTGCGACAGACCATTGTGCAGACATTGCTCATATTCCGTATCACTGATGTCTGGCGCACCGGCAACAACAACCTGATAACCTTTTTCAATGTAAGGCACTACCGCTGTCACCATTCTCTGGAAATTGTCCTTTATCTCCTGGACACGGCTACCCGGCAACAA
>CACXEH010000056.1 GCA_902766625.1 uncultured Bacteroidales bacterium
AATTCACTTTTGACTTTTTGTGTCAACTGGAATCGGACTGCAACACTGCAACGGTGCAACGCTTTTTGTGTCTTGTTAAAAATGCAATCTATTGACAATCAGTACAAAGCTGAAATAAGCGTAAAAACGACAAATACACAGGCTCCTGCCGGCGTCTTTTTAAGAGAAAAAACTCAAAATGTTTTTCCTGATTTCGGTTGACAGTTTTCTGCTCTTTTCCAGATGTGGCTGACAGTCGTTTCCTGAATTAGTTGACAACTGTCAGCCCTATCGGTTATATCTATATTAAGTAAAGGCAGGTGGTTAGTAGGTCAGTCCGTTCAGCCATTTCTCGACCGTCGCTCTGCCTTTGCGCACGTCATGGCCTGCGATGCAAAATTCGCCTGTGACTTTGCAGTCAGGAAAGGCTTTCTTTACGTCGGACACGCAGCTGCCCAAGCCACTGCCCTCGTGGGTGGTGAAAGGGATGATGGTCTTGTCTTTGAATTGTCCGGCATGTTTCTTGAAGAAAGAAAACATGACCTGCGGATAGGTGCCCCACCATACGGGACCGCCGATGAAGATGACGTCATATTGATGGATGCTTTCGGTCAGACTGACTTTCTTTTTGGTTGCCGGCTGATAGACTTCGCCTTTGAAGTCGGGCATCAGCCCTTGCTCTTGTTCTTTCTTGGCAAGGTCGCAGAGCGATTTGTAATCCATGCCGTCATATTTGTTGGTGGTAATCTCAAACTGGTCGGCTCCGATAATGTCGCTGATGTAGTTGGCTACGACCTTTGTGTTGCCTGTTGCGATGTTGCCCACAGAGTAGTTTTCTCCTGCATGTGAGAAGAATACCACGAGGGCTTTCTTTGCGGTCTTGTTTTTAGCGGTCGTTGAGGCTTGTTGATTGTTTGCTGGCTTTCCGCTGCACGCCGTTGCCAAGAGTAAAGTTGCTGTAAGCAGTATGAATTTTCTGAGTTTCATTTTGATGTTATGTTAGATAGACAAATTTGATTATTGTGCCAGTTCGGCTATCTTCCGGGCTTCGTTGTCGGCTGTTTGCACTTCTGCGCCGTGAATGGAGATGCCGTTGAGTACGGTCGCGTTGGGGCAGAGTTTCTTTATGAACCGCTCTGATGACCCCATGCCGCTGCCTTCGTTGGTGCAGAAGGGGATGATGCGTTTGCCGGAAAAGTCGTAGCTCTCCAGGAAAGTGTAGCACACCATAGGCATGGTGCCCCACCAGTTGGGATAGCCTAATATGATAGTGTCGTAATGGTCTATGCCGTCCAGCTTTTCTTTCATCTCCGGTCGTGCCTGATTGCGCAACTCTTGTTTGGCTTCCTCGATGCAGGTCATGTATGAGGGGCTGTATTGCCGTAGAGTGTCAATCCTAAACATATCAGCATCGGGCAGCAGCGCCTTGATTTTGGATGCCATGATTTCGGTGTTGCCGAGTGCCAGATTGCGGATACTGCCGTTGACGTAGTTCTCGCCACGTCGTGAGTAATATGCGATTAATATTTTTGCCATTTTACGATGATTTATAATGATGCGGTGTAGATGTCGAGGATGTCTTGTTCCGTGAGCGGTATCCAGGCGTGCTCGAGTCCCTCATTGACGGCCACATGGTGAGCCATTTCCTGCAGGCGGCTGTTGTCGATGCCGACTTCTCCGAGTGTCATTGGGATGCCGATTTCCTTGAAGAAATCGTAAGTGGCTTGAATGGCTCTTTCGGCAATGTCCTTTTGAGGCAGGGTCTTGTCAATGCCGAAGACGTTGACGCCGTAGGAGGCGAAGCGTCCCATGGTCTTCTCGCTGAGGACATGTTTCATCCAGCGTGGCGTGAGTATGGCGAGGCCTTCGCCGTGGGTGATGTCGTAGTAGCCGCTCAGTGCATGTTCCATGGCATGAAGAGGCCAGCCTGATTCACCGCTGCCGAGCGAGTAAATGCCGTTGCAGCCCAGTGTGCAGGTAAAGAATATCTCTGCGCGGGCATCATAATCCGTTGGATTGTCTATGATCTTCTTGACGTTGACCATCAGCGAACGTAAGCCTGACTCCATGAAACCGTCATTGAGAATGGTGCTCGGTTCGGAGAAATATTGTTCCATGATGTGATTCATGGCGTCAGCCACACCTGCCAGTGTGTGTTTCAAAGGTACGCTGAAAGTGTACGTGGGGTCTATAAATGAAACAGCGGGATACAGATGCGGGTCAACGTATCCGACTTTGTCATTGGTCTCGGGCCGGGAGATGACACCGCCCGCATCATACTCGCTGCCTGTTGCCGCCATCGTTATGATATCTACGATAGGCAGTGCAGCAAGCGTAGGGGCTTTGTATGTTATCACATCCCAAGGTTCGCCGTCATAGCATGCCCCTGCGGCGATAGCCTTAGAGCAGTCGAGCACCGAACCGCCGCCGACGGCGAGAATGACATCAATCTTGTTCTCCTTGCAGAGTTTCACGCCGGGTACTACACTCTGAGTGTATTTGGGATTTGGCTCTATGCCGCCCAACTCATAAATCTCAAAATCTTTCAGAAGGCTCTTTACCTTGTCATAAAGACCGATACGCTTGATACTGCCGCCTCCGTAGGTCAGGAGTATGCGCTGACCGAAGGGTTTCATGATTTCTGTGAGGCGGTTTACCACATCGCGACCGAAGATAAGTCGCGTGGGAGTTTGATAATCAAAATTATTCATAAACTATTTATTTGTTTTGATGCAAAGGTAGAACAATGTGTAAGATAGATGTTTACACATTTTACGGTATTTTTTACCAAATTCGTAGAATCGTCTGACAGACTTGCGGAATCAGGGCTGACACCCTTTACAGGATGTCCTTAATTTTCTTGCACGGATTGCCTACAGCCACGCAGTCGGATGGAATGTCTCTGGTGACTACACTCCCTGCGCCGATAGTGACGTTGTCGCCTATGGTTACTCCCGGCAGTATGACAACATTGCCGCCCAGCCAGCAGTTGTCTCCTATGGTTACGGGCTTGGCCCATTCCTGCCGTGTGTTGCGCTCTGTGGGGTTGGTGGAATGACAGGCGGTGTATATGCTGACGTTTGGACCGATGAAGCACTCTTTTCCGATGCGCACCATTGCCTCGTCAAGAATAGTCAGGTTGAAGTTTGCAAAGAAACCGTCACCCACTTCAATGTGTTTGCCATAGTCGCAATAAAACGGCTGGTTGATAAATACCCTTTCGCCGGTTTTGCCCAGGATTTGTTTTATCAGTGCCTTGCGCTCATCCAGGCGGGTGGGCGGAATATGGTTGTATTGCATGAGTTTGTCCTTGACAATGTTGAGTTCTGCTATGAGGTCTTTGTCAAGGGCATTGTACTTCATTCCCGAAAGCATTTTTTCTTTTTCTGTCATGTCTCTGTTGTGTTATAATCGGAAATCCAGTCCAGATGTTTTTTGATGAGGGCGGGTAGGGCGAGCCGCTGTAACTCTTCCGTAGGAACGAAGCGGTAATCTTCTGGCAGAATTGCCGGTAAGTCGTTTAAATAAATGCTGTAGAAATTTGCCCGGAGTATGCGGTGCGTGAGGACGTGCCTGATGTTTTTGCCGTGTTGCCTGATGACACAGTGCGACTTCAATATTCCGGTCAGCCATGGATGGTGAAGCTGGGTTAGATCTGCGCTTTGTGCCGTCTCTATCAGGAAAGGCTCATACAGACTTTTCCAAATATCCCGGTCGCCTCGTTTGTGCATGACGATGCGATGGTCGTGGAGGATGAAAAAATAATGGAGAAATCTTTCCTTGACTTCAGGCTTTTTCGCCCGGATGGGAAAATGGTGTTCCTGGTGTGCGGTGTGCGCGCCGCAGGAGTCGCAGAAAGGGCATTCGTCACAATGAGGATTCTTTGGCGTGCATATTGTGGCACCGAGGTCCATGATGGCCTGATTGAATTCTCCCGGTCTCGCAGTGTCAAGAAGCGAGTTGGCGAGTGACGTGTAAAACGCTTTGCCTTTTTGCTCGTCAAACGGGTACTCAACGCTGTATATCCGTCCGAAGACGCGGTAGGCATTGCCGTCCAGCGTGGCTGCCGGGTAGTTGTATGCCATACTGCATATTGCAGCTGCGGTGTAGTCTCCTACACCTTTGAGCTTGCGCACGTCATCAAGCTCCGTAGGGAAATCACCCCGTTCAACAATCTGCCTGGCTGCGTAGTGGAGGTTGCGGGCGCGGGAGTAGTAGCCCAGGCCTTCCCACATCTTCATGACCTCGTCTTCGGATGCTGAGGCGAGGTCATGAACTGTAGGGAAACGCTCAATGAAGCGTAGATAGTAATCTTTGCCTTGCGCAATTTGTGTCTGTTGCAGGATAATCTCTGACAACCATATTTTATATGGGTCACTTATACCGCGCCAGGGGAGTGACCTTTTGTGTGCATCATACCATTTGAGCAAGGTTGCCGAGAAGGACATTAATCTTTAGGCCAGTTGATTTGGATGTCAAACTTAGGATAAGGCGCATTGCTCGGGGTATGTTCCTTCTTCACGATTTCCCACATCTTCTTAGTAATGTCGGGATGCTCTGCGGCGATGTCGTGGAGTTCCTGCGGGTCTTTCTCAAGGTCAAAGAGTGCGAATTTGTTGTTGCCTTCATTGACTTTCTGACAGATGCCCTTCCATTTGCCCAGTCTTACACCCAGCCAGCCTTTGCCGCCAGGAAATTCCCAATAGAGGTATTCGTGTTTTTGCTGTTTCTTGGGCTGGCCCAGAATTGTCGGAGCAAATGTTATGCCGTCGTTCTCGGGAGCTTTAGCACCGGTGAGGTCAGCGAAGGTAGACATCAGATCGATGAAGCATCCTACATGGTTGGATACTGCCGGTTTGACGTGGTTATTCCATGACAGGATGAATGGCATGCGCACACCGCCTTCGTGGAGGGATGATTTACCCCAGCCTTTACGGCAACGGAAAGGACCGCCGCTCTTAAAGTATTCCATAGGTGAGTTGGGGTTGCATGCAGGACCATTGTCAGAGGTAACGATAATGATGGTGTTGTCATATACACCCAGTTTCTTTAACTGCTGGACCAGTTTGCCAACCTGTGTATCGATGTGGGTGACCATAGCGGCATAGGTGGCGTGCGGGTAGCGGTTGGGGAAGTATAGTCCGGGTTCAGTTATAGGTGCTTCATCGCCCAACTTGTTGACGTAGTGCATCACCTCGTCCATAGGAGCCTGTACTGCACTGTGAGGCACTGTGGTCGTCCACATCAGGAAGAACGGGTCTTTGTGGTTGTCGGTGACGAATTTCTGTATCTTCTCGAACATCAGGTCCGGGCTGTAGTGCTTGTCAATGAATTGGCTATAGTTGTGTACATCCATCGGATCCAGTCCGTCAGCCAGTTTCTCACCCGGAATAAGGAGTTTATTGCCCGTGAATACCAGTTTGTCGTTTTCCCACAGATAGAAAGGATAGTAGGTGTGAGCCTGTGCCTGGCAGAGGAAGCCGTAGAAGTAGTCGAAGCCCATCTTGTTGGGCAGGGATTCAGTATTAGGTGCCCCAAGTCCCCATTTGCCTACCATGGCGGTCTTGTAGCCGTTGTCTTTCATCATTCTGGGCAGGATGTATGTGTCCGGCTTGAGATCGACCTGTCCTTCATATTTTGGACTGAGGAACATGGCGTTTTCACTATAGATGTCTACAAGTGTCTGAGGTATCTTACTGAAATTTACGTTGGCGTTGTTTCTGACTTGTGCGTGTCCCATATGCCTGCCGGTCATGATGGCACCTCTTGAGGGTGCAGACAGCGGACAGGCGGTATACATGTCGGTGAAGCGGATGCCGTTTTGCGCCAGGGCGTCAATGTTTGGCGTCTCAATCTGTTCCTGGCCATAGCATCCGAGGTCACCGTAACCCAGGTCGTCAAACATGAGATATACAATGTTCGGCTTCTCTTGTTTCTCCGCTTTCTTGGCGGCAGTTGCCGGCAGGGCGTTGAGACCGACTAAAGGCAGCGGCAGCGCTAATGCAATCTTCTTGGATGTCAATTTCATATTTTGTCTGTTTTTGTTGATTTCTATAGCAAAGATAACGATAAGTTTTTGCTTTATGGATATAATTTGCTAAATTTGTCTCATTAAACAAAATATATAGTATGGCAACTCCTCATATTTCTGCTCCAGACGGAGCTTTCGCAAAAACGGTTTTGATGCCTGGTGACCCCTTGCGCGCTAAATTTATTGCAGAACATTTTCTTACAGATGCTCAACAGGTTAATGAAGTTCGCAACTGTTTGGGATTTACAGGCAAGTATAATGGCAAACCAGTCTCCGTCATGGCGAGCGGAATAGGAATGCCGAGCATAGGTGTGTACAGCTATGAGCTGTATAAATATTATGGCGTAGAAAATATTGTCCGTATTGGTTCTGCCGGTAGCTATACGGCTGACCTGAATGTCATGGATGTCGTCCTGACAGAAACAAGTTATAGCGATTCAAGCTATGCGCTCATACAGAATGGATGCAAAGAGCACATAATGCTGCCGAGTGCGGAACTTAATGCCGTAATATTAAAAAAAGCCCAGGAGCTGGGCATTGAGTGCAAGCTGGCGAAGGTACATTCATCGGATGTGTTTTATTCCGATCCCTCTATGGGAGGTTGGAAATCCATTCGTGAACGCACAGGTACGGAATGTGTGGAAATGGAAAGTTTCGCCCTGTTCCATAATGCGAATGTCTGTGGTAAACGCGCCGCTACCTTGCTGACCATCTCAGACTCTTTCGTCAGTCAGGTGGAATTGTCAGCCGAAGACCGTCAGAACTCCTTTGTGACCATGATGCGCCTTGCACTGGAGTCAGCTGTAGCCTTTTAGGAAATTCAAGAAAAAGAATCGGGAGAGTAGGTCAGGTTGTCCCCTTCATCATAGTCGAAGGGTAGTTCCAACTGTATCCATTGTTGAAGTGGATTGGATGCGATGAGACGGTGGTTGCTTATGCCGAGTCCTATCAGGCGTATGGGATGCTGGCTATAGTCCACTTCCGTCATAAGTTGTTCAGCCAGGGGTTCTATTTCCTCTTTTGTTTGCAGTATATGATTTGACGTAATGCTGCGTGTTATCTGGCGGAAATCGTGAAACTTGACTTTCAGCGTCAGAGTATAGCCTTCAAAATTATTCTTTTCCAGTCGTCGTAGCAGTTCGTTGACAGCTTTCCGCAAAGCGTCGGCCAATTCGTCTGCATCGCTGATGTCGTGCTCAAAAGTCTGCTCGCAACTGACACTTTTCCTTGTCCAATCCGATATGACGGGACGCTCGTCAATACCGCGTGCGAAATCGTAGAAGATGCGTCCGGCCTTTCCGAATGATCGGGTAAGAAGTCCCAGAGGGATATTCCTCAGGTCTTTTCCTGTATGGATACCCATTTGATGCATCCGTTCGGCAGTTTTCTTGCCTACGCCCCAGAACCGTGTCACTTCCAGTTTGTCAATAAAGGCCTGTGCCTGTTTCGGATGGATGACGCAGAGCCCGTTGGGCTTGCGGTAGTCAGAGGCTATCTTTGCGAGAAATTTGCAGTAGCTTACTCCTGCTGATGCTGTCAGTCCTGTTTCTTCCACGATGCGCTGTTTAATCTCCCGCGCGATGTCAACAGCGAGAGATATGCCGGGTTTGTTTTCTGTCACATCCAGGAAAGCTTCGTCAAGCGATATGGGCTCAATGAGGTCGGTGTATTGGTGGAAAATAGAACGGATACATACACTGACCTCTTTATATTTTTGGAAATGGGGTTCAACGATAATGAGTTGCGGACAGCGTTTTTTGGCTATTTGGATGCTGAGTGCTGAATGTACGCCGAAGGGACGTGCTTCATAGCTTGCTGTCGCTACGATACCGCGTGGCGTGTCATAACCGACGGCTACGGGCTTTCCTCTCAGTTGCGGCTGGTCGCGTTGCTCTACGGCCGCAAAGAATTGGTCCATGTCAATATGTATGATTTTGCGCACACTCATGCCGTATCTTCTTAATTATACAAAGATAGGCATTTTATCAATACTGCATGCAGTGTACATCATAGAGAAATGGTGATGCATGGATTAATTGGAAATGGAGAAATGGGGCTTCTGTCGTAGTATATAAAAAAGAGGAGAAATCCGAAAAAATCTCCTCTTTGTTTAAATGTGCGCCTGACCGGACTCGAACCGACACGTCGCAAAACACTAGATCCTAAGTCTAGCGCGTCTACCAATTCCGCCACAAGCGCAGTTAGACGATACAAAGATAGTAAATAAATGGGGAAAAGTTGCCTGAGGTGTTGTTAATTTTTTATTTATTGGCCAGTTGCGGTGAGACGCTTGATAGCTTCTTCAATCATTGTGTCGGTACTGTTTTGCCAGTCGGATGTTGTGATATCAACATGTATGTCGGGATCAATACCGCTTTCGGTCAGCTGCATATTGATATCATACATGGGAACGGCGGAAAAGCGCACCAGCCACCCGTTGGGCAGTTCGCTGTTGAAAGGCATGCCGCATCCGCCGCCTGTACGTGCTCCAAGTATGGTGGCATTGGTGCATGCTTTCATGTACATGACAAAGGTGTTGGCGGCACTGTAGCAGTTGCGGTTGGTCAATACGATGACGGGTTTCTGCCAGCGTATGCCTTCGGCGGGCGTCAGTGTGATGGCTTCAGGCGACGAGAAGGAGGAATGCCCCTTGCCGGTCTTGTGGCAGATGTAGCCGCCTGTGGTCTTTTCATTGATGAAACATTCCGCCAGGGCTTGCGCGGAGGTAAGTTGTCCGCCGCTGTTATTACGGATATCAAGAATCAGTCCTGTGCATACGGCAAGATGAGAGAATATGGCGCTGAGATTGCCACTGCCGAAGCTATATTCAAAAGAAGGACAATAGACATAGCCGATGTTGCAGGGCAAAATTTTGTATTTGATGCCTTGGGTGTAGAGATAGTCTGTCCCGAGATACTTGCGCTGAATGCTGTCACTGAAGTTAACGGGGTATCGTTCAAACCAATCCCAATAGCGTGCTGTATTGAATGAGGCGGTGAGGTTGACATGTCCGTCCTGCAACTCTCTCAGCATATCGCCGCATACCTCAAAAAGTTGTTCAGGTTTCATGCTCTCGGTGATTCGGTTGCTGTATTGCGCATGGATGGCGTCCCAGTCCAGACCATAAGTCTTGTTCTTGTCATCCAGAAAACAGTAGTGCTCATCAATGATTCTCCACAGTGCTTCAAAATTGCCCTTATTATTGTTGTCGAAAGTATCCTCCGTGACGCAATTGCTCAGCGTAACAGTGAAGGCACACAGGAGCAAACCTTCCAATGCTCTCCTTATGCCGTGGAGGAAATAGTGTGTTGGGCGAGCTTTATCTTTCATGTTGTGGTTTAATCAGTGAGAATTGTTTGACATAGCCTACGAGAAACAACCATGTCCAGTCGTGAGTCTTGAGTTCGTTGACGTGGGTCTGGCGGATGACATTCTCCACTCCGAGCCGCAACTTTGCAGTGCCGAGCGGAATATCCAGGGTGAGCATCTGATTGGCTGTGACGGCAGAAAAGGGAGAGTTAAAACAAACGTTGTGCTTGCCTTGGTCAAGGGAGAAAATCTCATAATACGACTGACCGTATTCTGGAGAGAAAACCATGCCTGCCAGTAAGAAATCCAACTGATAGCGTGCCTCTATGGATCGCTTGAAAAGCTGGAACTGGTAGACGGCAAGTCCTGATGCGTTAATGTCAAGAGCCAATCTCAACTGCGCAGGGTTATTACCGTTGCGCGTGTTGTAGATGCCTCCGCCATGCATACCCAATTGAGGTCCGGCCATGATTCGGAGAGCAGGGGTGATTTGCCATTTATAATGGAGAGCAAGGCTCCAGTCTAAAAGTCCGCTGAGATATTTGCTGTCTTTTGTAGGTGACTTTGTGTATGAGAAATTTGCCTGGATGATGTTTTGCATACTGACGCGTCCGCTTAGCAAACGTGTCGGCTTGATGTTTTCCTGAATGAAGCGAACCTCAGTACCTGTATATTCTAAAGGCGACAGGTAAGTGTCCAGTTGGTTGTTGCTGCCAATTCCCAGCATAGTGCTGTGAGACCGAAGAGAAAGCGGGTTGACACTGTTTTCTTGAGCAAATGAAAGTATTGGGATAAGCAAAAAAAGCAATATCGTCAAAACTTTATGCATGGCTTGGGTAGTGTAAATTAAAACAAACTCAATTGCCCGGTCTGCTCATCGCGGATTTCATCATCGCTCTTGTTTACATCCGGATCAGGTATATCGACAGGCTGTTCAGTGCCAGTATTCTCAGTATTGTCAGAAATGTCCGTTGCAGGCTCAGGGAAGCGTGTGGGTTCCAATTCTGTAATCTCTCCGATGGTGAAGGTTGTCAGACGTTTGCCTTTGGCTTTGAAGCCTTTGACTTTGATGAAGTTGTCTACGTCAATGATTTCCGGTTCACGGAAACTGTCTCCGTCGCCATATGTTATCTGTATCCTTGGATAAAAATGGCTGGAGAGCAGTATTAGTTTGCTGTCTTTATTGTCACCGACGAAATTCTGACGCTTGTTGCTGTATTCAAGCATAAAGCGTTTGATGTATGGGAAATTGTTATTGTCGGCATCATAGAGTACGGCCGTCCAAACAATGTTGGAGTCATATTTGCCGATATACTGAATGTCGGCATCGTAGTGATTGTTCAAGTCGCTGTCTGTGAAATAGTAGTCTCCGTTTTGCAGAATGACGAGGATGCGGTCATCGCTGGTGAACTCACCCAGATATGTGCCGTGCTCCTCGTAATTGATGCGATGCACGTCAGTGTCAAACCGGACTTTTCTTCCGCCTAATGTGGAGGCTCCGTGTGATTTCAATAAGATGCGGTATAGAGAGTGGTGAGTAACGAGGTTGCCTCGGCTTTGCCGTCCTTTAATCATTAGGTCGGCGAAATCCATATCGAAGGCCAACTTCTTCAGTTTGGGCGCGGGTTTCAGCATCACTCTGATGGTCTCTGCTTCGCCATTAGGATTGGCAGAGAAGTAGAATATGCGGCTGCCAGGCGTTCCTGTTGTCAAATCGTATTCCTTGTCATGAGTGACGGAAGTGACATTGAAGCGTTTGATGAACGAATCGCCTTTCTTGCCGTCACGGTAGACGACATTATATATGGTTCTCGTGTCTCCCTTCTTGTATACAGCAACGTGGATAATCTCAGCTTTCTTGCCCTCGGCCTTGCTCTTTTCAGTCTCGCCGACAAATAATTTGTCTGCAATACGTACAATTTTGTATGTGCCGTCTCGGTAGAAGAGGATAATGTCATCAAGGTCAGAGCATGGTGAAACGAATTCATCCTTCTTCAGAGCCGTACCAATGAAGCCATCGTCACGGTTGATATATAATTTCTGGTTAGCTTCGGCAACTTTGCTGGCTTCGATAGTGTCAAAAGCTCGTATCTCAGTGCGGCGCGGATGGGCTGCGGCATATTTATCCTTAATCATCTGGTACCAATTGATGGTGACCTCTGTCATATTGTTGAGGTCTTGCTCGATGCGGGCAATGTCTTCTTTCATGCGCATGATGGCCTCATCGGCTTTCTCCTTGTTGAATTTAAGGATACGCGCCATCTTGATTTCCAGTAATTTGAGAATATCTTCTTTAGTCACTTCCCTAATCATGTCGGGGTAGTATGGCGTCAGACGGTTGTCAATATGCTCGCAGGCGGCATCCGTAGACGCTGCATTTTCAAAGCCACGATCTTTATATATGCGCTCGTTGATGAAGATTTCCTCTAATGTGGCATAATGTAATTGTTCCAGTATTTCATCACGCTTGATTTCCAACTCTTTCCGTAAAAGGTTCAGCGTGGTGTCCACAGAGTGGGCGAGCACTTCGCTTATGGTCAGAAAGCAAGGTGTGTCTTCATCAATGACACAGCAGTTTGGTGAAATGCTGACTTCACAATCAGTAAACGCATAGAGGGCGTCAATTGTTTTGTCGGAGCTGGTGCCAGGTTTCAGATTAATGACAATTTCTACATTTTCCGCAGTGTTGTCATCAACTCTGTATACTTTAATCTTTTCCTTCTCGGTGGCTTTAAGTATAGATTTGATTACGCTTGATGTAGTCTTGCCGTATGGGATTTCCCGGATGACAAGAGTCTTCTTGTCCAGTTTTTCTATCTTAGCGCGGATTTTTACTGAGCCGCCACGTTTACCGTCATTGTATTTAGTAACATCAACATTACCGCCGGTTGGGAAGTCGGGATAGAGATGAAATTCTTCTCCTTTGAGATAACTGATGGCAGCATCGCAAATCTCTCCAAGGTTGTGAGGCAGAATCTTGGCAGACAAGCCGACGGCGATACCTTCTGCTCCTTGCGCCAGTAGCATGGGAAATTTAACAGGAAGAACGACCGGTTCCTTATTGCGTCCATCATACGAGAGTTTCCATTCTGTTGTCTTCGCGTTAAAGAGTACGTCCAAAGCAAATTTTGAAAGACGCGCCTCTATATAACGCGCTGCAGCAGCCATGTCACCTGTAAGGATATTTCCCCAGTTTCCTTGACAGTCAATGAGCAAATCCTTCTGGCCCATTTGTACAAGTGCGCCATAGATGGAGGCATCGCCGTGAGGGTGGAACTGCATCGTGTGGCCCACAATGTTGGCGACTTTGTTGTAACGTCCATCGTCCATTCTCTTCATGGAGTAAAGGATGCGTCGCTGTACCGGCTTCAGACCGTCAGCCAGATGCGGTACAGCACGGTCCAGAATGACATAGGATGCATAATCCAAAAACCAGTTTTGATACATGCCGGAGAGGCGTTGTATAGAACTGTTTTTGTCTGTGACGGGGGCGTAATTGGAGTGTTCTAAAGACTCGATGTTTTCTTCGTCGTTGCTGTTCATAATTTGCTTTGTCTGTTATACAAAAATACAAAAAACATTATTGATATGTTCGTGGATAAGTGATTTTAGCTGTTATGGCTATTCCTGAGTCAGCATAGCCTCAAGTTGGTCTCCTGACAGTGCTTGGTGGAGAATACCTTGATTTGCGACGGATATCTCGCCAGTCTCTTCCGAGACGACAATAGCCAGTGCGTCAGTTTTTTCGGAGATGCCTATCGCAGAGCGGTGGCGTAGTCCAAGCTGCTTTGGAATTTCGTCATTGTGTGAAACTGGAAGGATGCATCCGGCAGCAGCAATGTGTTGCTTGCGGATAATCATAGCACCATCATGCAAAGGGCTGTTTTTGAAAAAAATCGTTTCAATAAGCCGCTGGCTGATATTGGCGTCAATCAAATCTCCAGAATTGATATATTCGCTGAGGCCGATGTTGCGCTCAATGACAATTAATGCGCCGACTTTTTCTCTGCTCATGTTTATACACGCCATAATAATCGGGATGATGGCTTGGTGGAAGGTGACTTCTTGTTTCTTGGGGCGGAAAAGCCGTAAGAATACATGATTTCTGCCGCTTGTGCCGATTGTGGAGAGAAAATGACGAATCTCTTCTTGAAACAGAACGACTAATGCCAGTGCGCCGACATTAATGACGTAGTTAAGCATCGTCCCCATAAGCTTAAAGTTAAGTATCTGGGAAAAGATAATCCATACGATGATAAAGACAATGATGCCGGAAAAAATTGTCGCACCGCTGGAGCGTTTCATTAGCTTGTAGATGTAGTAGAGTAATAATGCGACTAAGAAAATGTCAAAAGCGTCTTTAATACTGAAATTAATCATAACGTGTGGTATTGTCGTTCATTTTTTCAATAATCTTTATAGCGTCAGCACATGCCTTGACATCGTGAACTCTCAGAATGTTTGCACCTTTTAGGAGAGCGATAGTGTTAATTATGCTGGTTCCGTTTAATGCATCTTCGGGTTCTCCTCCAAGATATTTATAAATCATGGATTTCCGTGAGACGCCGATAAGGATAGGCAAATCAAATTCTCTGAAATCTTCCAGGCGCTGCAGCAGTTTATAATTTTGGTCTAATGTTTTGGAGAAACCAAAGCCTGGATCAATAATGATGTCGTTTACGCCCAAGTCTTGTAGCCTGTTGATTTTTTGGGAGAAATACAAAAACATATCGGCAATAAGGTCCTGATATTGGGTGTTCTCTTGCATGGTTTGCGGATTGCCTCTCATGTGCATAATTACATAAGGCACTTGCAGCCTGGCGACAGTTTCAAACATGTTGTTGTCTAATTGGCCTGCGGAGATATCATTAATAATATTGACGCCATATTCTTCAACGCACATCTTGGCAACGTCTGAACGAAAGGTGTCAACAGAGATAGGAAGGTCGCAAGAGGCCTCTTGTATAATTTTCAAGCTGTGTCTCAGTCGTGTCATCTCTTCCTCTTGACTGACATTCTTTGCGCCAGGACGTGAGGAATATGCGCCTACGTCAATGATTTTTCCGCCGTCGTTTATAATTTGGAGAACTCTTTGCCGCAGTGATTCTTCATCATTCACCTTGCTCTTGGCATAGAAAGAGTCAGGAGTGATATTTATAATCCCCATTACGACTGCTGGCGAAAGACTGAGGAGTTTTCCGCCGACATTGATGGTATGGGGGCGCTGTTTCATGCTGTGTATTTATGTTAATTCCAGCTCGGAACGTTTGAGCCGCTTCTGTAATATGCTATCAGTTCTATTTCGAAAATCAATGTACTGTATGCAGGAATTGTTGTTGTATTGCTGGTGCTATATCCTAGTGCATAAGGTATGTAAACTTTCCACAAGTCGCCGATATGCATGTTCTGAAGAGCTGTTCCAAAGCCTTTTACGGCGGATGTGGGGCGCATTAATGTCGGGACGGCGGTCTTGGAATTGAAGATTAAATCAAAAGTTGTAAACTGACCGGTATGATCAAAGATATTTCCTTCGGGATAAGTGGCAGAAGGTATAAGACGACCACGATAATAAATACGACAGGAGTCAGTACTCAAAGGACAACCTGATCCGGTTCCTTTGCGCAGAATCTCAACATAGATAGAGTCTGTGGAGTTGTTGGCGATAGTACTGTCTAAGGAATAGCTTAGGTATGTACGCCAATTGCAATGGTCTGTCCAACTGTTACCGTATAGCGTTTTTGCCTGTCTGATGGAGTCGAGAGCATTTGCGCGAATAGATGCGAAATATGCGTCATTGCGCTCCTGCCAGTTTTCGTATTCGTTGTCGTCATCACTACTGTCTTCGCTACATGACGTTACGGCTCCCGTAAAGCAAAACAGCATAAGTAATACCCAAAAGAAGTCTTTTTTCATGATGATGTCCTCTTATTTAAGTGTTTTTAAGAGACTTGTTATACTGACTTGGTCTTCAATAATACTGCGCAATTCTGCAATGGCAACACGTTTTTGTTCCATGGTGTCACGATAACGTAGTGTTACAGTGTTGTCTTCCAATGTCTGATTGTCTACGGTAACGCAGAATGGTGTACCAATAGCATCCTGACGACGATAGCGTTTGCCTATCTGGTCTTTCTCCTCATACTTACAGTTGAAATGGAATTTTAATTCGTCAATGATTTCTCTTGCTTTCTCAGGAAGACCGTCTTTCTTGGTCAGGGGGAATACAGCTAATTTGATTGGTGCTAAGGCTGCCGGTAAGTGCAATACGGTACGGGTCTGTCCGTCAGGCAGCTGTTCTTCATCGTAACTGTGGCAGATGACGGAAAGGAACATACGGTCAACGCCAATACTGGTTTCAATGACGTACGGTGTGTATGATGTGTTGTCGTCTGGGTCGAAGTACTCGATTTTCTTGCCTGAATATTTTGCATGCTGCGAGAGGTCGAAATCAGTACGGGAATGTATGCCTTCCACTTCTTTGAAGCCAAAGGGCATTTTAAATTCAATATCGGTTGCGGCATTGGCGTAGTGGGCCAGTTTGTCGTGGTCGTGGAAGTGATAGTTTTCACTGCCGAAACCGAGAGCCTGATGCCATGCCATGCGACGTTTTTTCCATTCTTCAAACCATTGTAACTCTGTGCCTGGCTTGACAAAGAACTGCATCTCCATTTGTTCAAACTCTCGCATGCGGAAAATGAACTGGCGTGCAACGATTTCGTTACGAAAGGCTTTGCCTATCTGTGCTATGCCGAATGGAACTTTCATTCGGCCGGTCTTCTGTACATTAAGATAGTTTACAAAGATTCCCTGGGCTGTCTCCGGGCGCAGGTATATAGTGGATGCTCCTTCAGCGGCAGCACCGATTTCTGTCTTGAACATGAGGTTAAACTGGCGCACGTCAGTCCAGTTTCTTGTACCTGATATAGGACATACGATTCCTTCGTCAAGGATGATTTGTTTCAGTCCGTCCAGGTCAATGCCGCCAGGAGCGTTCATGACATCCTGATAGCGTTTGTGCAGTGCATCCCGCTTCGTCAGTTCTTCTTGTACGCGGGGAGAGGTCGCACGATATTTTTCTTCGTCAAAGGCATCTCCGAAGCGTTTCTTTGCCTTAGCAACTTCTTTGTCTATTTTTTCGTCATATTTGGCAATCTGCTCCTCGATAAGAACATCTGCGCGATAGCGTTTCTTGGAATCGCGGTTGTCAATAAGGGGGTCGTTGAATGCGTCAACGTGACCGGATGCTTTCCAAATGGTAGGATGCATGAAGATGGCAGAGTCTATGCCTACAATGTTTTCATGCAGAAGCACCATGTACTGCCACCAGTATTGCTTGATGTTATTCTTTAGCTCAACGCCATTCTGGCCATAGTCGTATACAGCGCCGAGTCCGTCGTAGATTTCAGATGAAGGGAATACGAAACCGTATTCTTTACAGTGGCTGACCACTTTTTTGAAAATATCTTCTTGTGCCATTTTAATAGATGTACTTTTATTTGGCAAAGATAGTTGAAAATAATGGAATAGACGCATTTCGGGCATTAGATAATGATGCCTAAAACCGAAAAAATGTTAAAGTTCCACGATAGTTATTCCAGCTCCTCCGAGTTGGACGTGTTCATCATGATAGTGTTTGACTTGTGGTACAGATTTGAGATATTCGCGGATGACCTGACGCAGATAGCCTGTTCCTGTACCGTGGAGTATGCGCAATGGCGTGATGCCTAAAAGTATGGCGTCTTCGACAAAATATGTAACAGCATTGAGCGCTTCGTTTCCGCTCATTCCCCTGACATCAATGTCAGGCTTGAAGTTTAGTGACTTTTCGGAAATGCTATCGCGCGTGGAACGGCTGAGAAAAGACTTTGCGGGGCGTTTTATCTCCTCGGGTTTTCCGACCTTCGTGAGCATGGATTTCTTTAGTGTCAGATACATATTGCCAATCACCACAATGGCGTTGTTGCCGTCAAGACGCTCAATTTGTCCGGTGGCCTCTTGTCCTAATATTTTGACATAGTTGCCAACACGCAGTGGTGTATCGTCTTTTTGTGGAGCTGGCGCTAAGTTTTTGCTCGCTGCTGTTTGCGGTTTGCCTTGTTGGGCTTTTTCTAATTTTCTTTGTTCGTGTCTTAAGCGTCGTTGCTTGATTTGCTCTGCCTTGCGCGCTATGCTATCCTCATGGTCATCTTTTTTTACGTCTTCTTTGAACGCTTCAAGCTGCTGACGTGCTTTTTTCGTCTCTTCCTTCTGAGCTTGGGCCTCACGTATGGTCCGTATGGTGTTTTCTATTTTTGCATTACTTTCCTTGAGGAGTGATTCTGCTTTTTCCTGCGCATCCTTGATGACATTTTTACGTTGTCTGTCAAGGTCGTTGAGGTCTTGCTCATAACGGCTGATGAGTTCATCCAGATGTTTTTCTTTTTGATGTACGTCTTGCCGTTTGTTTTCCCAGTACCGCTTGTCGCGTATAATGTCTTGCAGATATTTGTCACTTTGCAGATAGTTGCTGCCGACGGCTTCAGATGCTTCTTCTATGACTTCTTGCGGTAGTCCAATTTTGCGGGCAATCTCTATGGCGAAAGAACTTCCCGGCATACCTATCTGAAGTTGGAAAAGCGGTTGCATTTCGTTGCGATCGTAAAGCATCGCTCCGTTGACGACACCTTCGTGCTCTTGGGCAAAATATTTCAGGTTTTGATAATGTGTGGTGATGATGCCCCAGGTCTTGTTCTCAAGGAAACGATGGAGCATAGCCTGAGCAATTGCCGCGCCGATTTGAGGTTCTGTACCACCGCCAATCTCGTCTATCAGGATGAGACTCTTCTCGTCAGAGAGTTTCATCATGTTCTTCATGTTAAACAAATGGCCGGAATACGTGCTCAGTTCGTCTTCAATGCTTTGTTCGTCACCGATGTCCAAAAAGATGTTGTTGAATACACCTATTTTTGAACTCTCGCTCACTGGTATGGACAGACCGCACTGCACCATGTATTGCAACAGGCCCGTTGTCGTCAGTGTCACGGATTTGCCGCCGGCATTTGGTCCGGAGATGAGCAGTATGTGGTTGTCTGCTGTAAGGGTGATGTCCAGAGGTGTCATCTGTTTTTTCCTTTTCCGCAGACTCTCAACAAGCAGCGGGTGGTAGGCTTTCTGCCATTCCAATACGGGCTTGTCTTCCACATGTGGCTCAATGGCTCCGATGTGGTCGGCATAGATTGTTTTCGCCCTGATTAAGTCTATTTTGGCGAGAAAGCGGTAGGACTCCAATATGGATTGTATTTCGGGACGTATAAAATCACTTATTTCCTGAAGTATGGCAATAATGGCTCTTTGCTCGTCTGCCTCGAGGGCACGTATGCGGTTGTTGGACTCCACCACTTCGGCAGGCTCCAGAAATACGGTCTTTCCTGTTGCCGATTCTGTATGGACGATGCCGTGTATTTTCCGCTTCAATGATGTGTAGATGGGAATGACCAGTCGGCCTTCGCGCAATGTGGGTGAGGCATCCGCCGGAGCATATCCGTTTTGTTGGGCATTATGCAGGATGGTGCGCAGACTGACGGTGATACTTTTCTTTACATTGTTGATACTCGTCCTGATTTTGCTCAGTTCGGGTGAAGCGTCATCCCTCAGTTTGCCAAATTTGTTGAGAATGACGTCAATACGCTCAACAATGTCAGGGAAGATGGCAATGTCTTCTGTCAGTCGTCTGAGCGCAGGATATTTGATTTCTTCCTCGTCTTCATCGTCATTGAGGAAAGTGACTATCTGGCTGATGGTGGCAAGCGATGTCTTTAGTGCAAAGAGTTCGCTCTCGTCCATGTAACTGCCTTTCAGTTGAATGCGCACCAGACTGCTGCGCATGTCCAAAAAGTTTTCTTCGGGAAAGTCCTCTTCTTCATCCCTGATTCGGTGAAATTCATGGACCTGTTCCAGTTGCTCGTTGATGACTTCGGGATTATTTAGAAACTTAATACTGTCTACCATCTCAGCGCCGAGCGAAGACAGGCAACGCCCTCTCAAGGCGGTGCGGACCTCATTGAAGCCTATTTTTGTTTCAAAATTCTTTGGAAAAATCATCCCTTTTGCGAATTGTGACGTAAAGTTATAAAAAAAATCCTATCTTTGTGATGTATTACTAAAATATCTTGAATTATGAAAGAAAAATTAGACAGAAGAACTTTCTTGAAGAGAATGACGGGTATGGGTGTCATTGTCGCCACATCCCAGTTGCCGGTGCTGGCAGAAGACGACCCCACGGTGTTCCCCCAACGTGGCCGTTATGAGCGTCTGGCCTTGAATTATGCCACGGTGAATATCGGACTGGAAAAGCCGTTCTCTATTTTGCATATTTCTGATACTCATTTTACTGCGGCTTATTCCCATGAAGATGAGAAAAAGCAGACATTGCGCATCAAGCGTACCAAGACTTTTGGCGGCCGTCAGGAAGAGGCGTTGCGTGACTCGCTGGCATGGGCAAAAACCCATGTGGACTATGTGGTGCATACGGGCGACCTTATCGACTGGCAGAGTGAGGCCAACTTTGATTTGGTGAAGAAGTATTTTGGCGAAGGCATGACGGGCTGTCTGGGCAACCATGAATATTCTCCTTCTATGTGGCTGAGTGAAGTTAAGGCCGAGGGCACGGAGGCTTACAAGGATCTGTCGCGCAAAAAACTCCAGAGTGTCTATCCCTTTAATATTGAACTGCAGTCCCAAGTTGTCAATGGCGTTAATTTTGTAACGCTGGACGACGTTTATGGATATGTCACCCAGTCTCAGGTCGACTTGTTTAAGCAGGAAGTCAGGAAGGGACTGCCCATTGTGCTGTGTATGCACGTGCCGTTCCATACGGAGAATATCTGGCGTGTAAACGTTAAGTTCTGGAAGCGTGAGGCAGCCAAACTCTCGTCTGCACAAGTGCCTGACCCGACGGGCGACTACAGGATTCAGCGTCAGGACCCTGTCACCCGTGATTTCATTGCTTATCTCAAGAAGGAGCCCCTGCTGAAGGCTATTCTTGCAGGTCACCTGCATTTTACCATGCAAGACCGCTTTTCTCCTACCGCTATGGAGTATGTCGTAGGTGGCAATTTCCTCTTCCACGGCGAGGAGATATTGTTTGTATAAATCGATTAGAACAAACCATAAAAGAGGAGACAGCCCTCGTGACTGTCTCCTCTTTTTATGGTTAATACAAGTTTTTTATTTCTTGAAATATCTGTTCCACAATCCTTGGAAGCCTGCACCATGGCGTGCTTCATCCTTTGCCATTTCATGAACGGTGTCGTGGATGGCGTCCAGGCCAAGTTTCTTTGCCACCTGGGCAACTTTCAGTTTCCCGGCGCATGCACCTTCCTCTGCTTCCATACGTGCCTTTACGTTGGTCTTGGTGTCCCATACAACTTCTCCGAGCAGTTCAGCAAATTTTGCGGCGTGCTCAGCTTCCTCAAAAGCATAGCGCTTGAATGCCTCAGCCACTTCTGGATAACCTTCACGGTCTGCCTGACGGCTCATGGCGAGATACATGCCCACTTCGGTGCATTCTCCCATAAAGTCGTTTTTCAGTCCTTGCAATACAAACGCGCCCTCTTCACCCTCAGGGATGGCTTTTGCTACGCCGAGCTCATGCTCGCAGGCAAAATTGAGTCCGTCGGTCTCTTCCTTCAGGATGAATTTTGAGCCCGGAACTTTGCATTGAGGACATTTCTCTGGAGGATTTTCACCCTCGTACACATAGCCACATACTGGGCATACCCATTTCTTTGTCATACCTTAAATCGTTTTTTAGATTAATATTAACTTATAAATTCTCAAGTGCAAATGTACGAAGTTTTTTTGGTTGTCAAGTGTTATGTGTAATTAAAATGTTCCGGCCCTCTCATGCCTGTCAAGTCTGTTGTGGGGGAATTTCAGGGCGGGTCGTGCGTTTTCCCTGTCGTAATCGCAGAAATGCGTATCTTTGTATGTGAGATGAGATTCAATAAGGAAATTCAGACGTTGGCTGATGCGTGCGCACGTAAGTACGGGTTTTTCTGTGCATCCTATCTCGGCAGGACAGGGGAGGAGTTTGTCTTCGCCTCGTGCCATGCCGACAGTGAGTGCCGCTGCAACGGATTGCCCAATTTGGTCATCGTGGAGAACGGCGAGGCCCGCTTCGCAAGGAGAGTGGAGGACTTTCGCTACCTCAAGGCTGTCAGG
>CACXEH010000057.1 GCA_902766625.1 uncultured Bacteroidales bacterium
GTACTTGCAGGTGCCGCGGGCAACATATTCGATAATATCTTCTATGGAGCATTCTTTACGGAGAGCACACCATGGAGGGTAGCCACGAATGTTCCTTTCAACGAGGGCTATTCAACGTTGTTTGTCGGCAAAGTCGTGGATATGTTCTATTTTCCTGTCATCCGAACTGTGTATCCTGACTGGGTACCCGTGCTTGGCGGTCAGCAATTTGTTTTCTTCAGTCCGATTTTTAATTTTGCCGATGCAGCGATAACATCGGGCACACTTGCTGTTATTTTGTTTTATAGAAAAACGTTGCAGAGGGCATATATGCTTTTTGAACACAAGAAGGAGAGCACTGATGATGTTTAGACTCGGACTATTGATATTGGCACTGTTTCTCGCAACATCATGCCATCGGAAACAGCCGAAAGATATCTTAAGCGAAAGCGACATGCAATCGCTGTTGTACGATTATCACATCTCCAAGGCTATGGCTTCCCAAACCGACAGCGCTGAGTATTACAAACGCTATTATTTTCTTCAGGTGCTTAAACAGCATCACCTTACAGAAGATCAGTTCAACAAGTCGCTTTTATGGTATAATCAGCACACGGCTACGTTGTATAAAATATACGAGCGAATCAACAAGAGGATACTCCGCGAGTCAATGACACTGGGTGCCGTGGCGAGCGAGAGTCATTATTATAACTCTTTGACTGCTTCTGGTGATACGGCGAACATTTGGAACGGCAGTTCTTATTATATCTTGTCTCAGATAGGTGTCAACAATAGGTTCTCGTTCAGGATTGAGCCTGACTCTACGGCACAACCCCACGACACCTACTTGTTCCACTTTATCTCCAAGTTCGTGTTTTCTGATGGTCAGCGTGATGCTGTAGCCGAGTTGTATGTGACATACGATGACGGTTCCGTCCAGAATGCCTCAATCCGTATCTATGGTGACGGTCCCTACCAGTGTGAATTAAGGACATCCGAAAAGAAACTCACTGCTGTCAGCGGTTTTGTGTATCTGAAAAGCGAGTATTCGGAGAAGCCACGTCTTCTGTTCATTACGCGCCCTGCGCTGATTCGATTCCATGAGAAAGTCCAAGAGGTTAAGGAGTCTCCTGATACCAAGATGCATGTAGATACATTAAGACGTAATACCGACAGCATAATGCCTGATCCGACTGTCATGGACCATCGCCCTGTGCCTCGCACCAAACCGGTTCCTTTCAGGAAGCACCGTTAATCCATACGTTGTTTGTAATCGTTGTAAGAGTATTCTCGCAACAAAACCATCTCTCCGTCTGTCTTCTTCAGAGCTATGGAAGGGTGGTTGATGCCGTTAAACATATTGGTCTTGACCGTAGTGTAGTGAATCATGTCCTCCAAAATGACGTCATCGCCAATATGCAGTTGTTTTCCGAAATTCCAGTAGCCGATATAGTCTCCACTCAGACAGCTGTTGCCGCCGAGCCTGTAGACATTGTTTGATGTCTGTTCTGCCTCACCATAGTCCTTTAGAATGACGGCACCTCTGACTTCGGGTTGATATGGCATTTCCAGACAGTCGGGCATGTGGCACGTGAAACTCACGTTGAGTATGGCTGTCTTGATGCCTCCGTTCTCAACGATGTCAACGACCTTGCTCGTAAGGTATCCTGTCTGCCAGAGAAACGCTGAACCGGGTTCCAATATGACTTGCAGGTTGGGATGCCTTTGGCGCAGTCTGTTTATTGTCTCAATGAGAAGCGGAATATTGTAACCCTTGCGTGTCATCAGATGACCGCCGCCCACATTCAGCCATTTTATTTTTTCCAGCAGATGTCCGAACAGATTTTCCACATTTTGCAGTGCATGGGCCAATGACGAAGCGTCATTTTCGCACAGGCAGTGGAAATGCAAACCCTCCACACCGTCAGGGATATCTTGCAATTGTTCTGCAGTGATGCCAAAGCGTGAACCTCTTGCGCAGGGGTTGTACAACTCTGTCTCTATCTCTGAATATTCGGGGTTGATGCGCAGCCCCATGGAAATCCTGTGGTGACGGCTGTCGCTGTTCCATTTGATAACTTTATCCTTAAATTTATCAAATTGTGTCAATGAGTTGAATGTGATGTGTTTACTGTATGTCATCAACTCGTTGAAAGTCTCCTCTTCGTATGCAGGGGAATAAGTGTAGGTTTTGCTTTTGAACTCCTCGTCAGCCAGATGTGCTTCGTAGAGCGAACTTGCTGTAGTGTACTCCACATATTCTCTAATAATAGGAAACACTTTCCAGTTGGCGAAGGCCTTGAGCGCCAGGATAACCCGTGCGCCTGATTCCTTACTTACGCGTTGTATCAGACTAAGATTATCTCTCAGTTTCTTTTCCTCTATGACATAGCAGGGGTTATAGTCGTTCATCATACTTTAAAAATATCTTTGTGCAAAGATACGCAAAAATCCCCTCACAACATTCGCCGTCGCAGACTTGTTGTTCCCGTCGTCAGATAGGACAAAAAAACAGTAACTGCCCGAATATCTCAATGCGAGGTATCCGGGCAGCGATAAAATTTTTATGTTTCTACTATCGTGTTGATTTTCAGTAGACTTACTCATCCACGAAGTGATCTGTTGATTGTTACTTTATAATAATTTTTTTGCCGTTTTTCATGTAAATACCCTTTGTGGTTGGCTTTCCATTGAGCATGCGACCGTTCAAATCGTACCACCTGATGTTTGCATTGCAATCGTCAATTACTTTATGTGTGTCTATTCCCAATACTTTTTCTGGAACAATCTTGATGGCGCTGATGTATGCGTTAGCTCCAGATAAACCTTTCTTCTTGAAATTAATGCTTGGTGCGAGAGCTGAAGAAGAAGTTGCATGGAGATATACAACTACGTGGGTTGCTTCGGTTACATCATAGTTTATTTTAGCCCAACCTGGCTCAGCTTGCGTGATACTTACGGCATTCTGACCGTCTATCATTACATTAATCGTATAGCCTGGCAGAGTCTGACAGTTGACATAGATCTCACCTTTTCCTGCCGGAATATCGAAAACCAGTGAACCAGGTAATGATGCCACCCATGCGCTTGAACCGGGGATGAGTGTCTCTAATGCTTCTGACACCTGCTCGTCGGTCAACAATGTGGAGATTTCCAACTGCCCTGTCTCCTTGTTATATATATCATTACCAGTAGAGCTAAACACTATAGCGTCGTCATTCGGGTCAGTCAGGTTGAATTGGATGAGTGTTGCTTCATCGTCAGGAGCTGTTACTGGCACTTTGCCAATCTCAACAATCTTTGATTTTACTTTGTTTTCTTCGTCATCAAAGAAATTTTGTGCTTTCGTGTCGAAATGGACTCCTGGAGTAAGGATGGCGATACTTTCGTCAGCAATCGTAAAACTATTACATCCAATAGCAACAAACGCATTGGCATCCGTTGCTTCAGCATATATATGGCCTAATTTGGATACGGTGAGTTCTTGATTCAGTTTCATTGCAACGACTGCGCCTTTTACTGTGATGTCGCACTCGTGCACCTTGACACCATTTGCCTGTATGGCTATTGATTGTGTGCTTGCATTGGCTGTCAATAGCAGTTTTCCTGTCTTATTTTCGCTTTTAAATACCACTCCTCCAGTCATAGAAACGATGCATCTTTCGGCATTGATAATGGCACATTCGCCCACTGGATTAATAATCAGCGCACCGTTCGTTTCATCAACAATTATACCCTTTTTTATAGCTGGATCCAGTTCGGTTGCGTCAATCACCCAGTTGTTCAGGTTTAGTGTGCGTGTCTCTTTATCGAAGCTTACTTTTCCGTTGCCTAAGACATCAGCGGCGTTGAGAGAGGTGACTGTGACACCCATTACTTTAATGCCTGAGGTTGAAACTATGAGTGTATAACTTGCTGTAGCTCCTTCATAAATATTGTTGCCAACGGTCTCACAAGTAATATTAGCTATGCCCACAGCCTTGATGGTTACTTCACCAGTTTTTTCGTTGACTTCTGCCACGTCTGTATTACTACTATACCACTTGTCTATTGTCACATTGTTGGGGTTGAGAAGTGTAGGAGCTGTAAACGGCACATTTAGTTCACCATATACAAACAGTCCTTCGTCACTAGCATTAACTCCCTCAAATGATATATTCGGGTCACGTTTCTTTACATTGACGGTGTAGTACCCTGTGGCTGCATAGTGGGTGTCCGTCTCATCAATGTGGGCAAATATGCGGGTTGTTCCTTTGGAGAGGAATGTAACGGTACCCGTTTTTTCGTCTACGGAAGCGATTTCTGGGTTTTCCGATGTCCAACGGTCGATGGTATGCATCTGTAAGTTCATTGGTGCAGACATATTATCACCCACGAAGCCTGTAATCTCGGTCTGGAAGAAATTGATGTAAATATTCTCTTTTGGTTCTTCTACGGTGAGTTCGTACTCGGCGGTGGTTCCATACCAGTTGTCATTACCATGCCAGGTAGCCCGAATGATTGTCTTGCCGTAGGATACAGGAGTTACGCTTCTGGCATTTACCGTTGCCACAGAAGGATTGCTGGACGTTAGCTCACACTCTGTGGCATATATGTATTTTGTCAACATCTGTGGTACGTTGTTTACAACGTAAACGTCCAGGATGCTTATTTCAAGATTGGGAGGAGTAAAAGTGAAAGCGCCAGGGTCTTTTCCGTCCCATATAAGACGAGCCTTGCTTACCGTACCGCTTCTGTCAGTATATTTACCTACGGCTTCGCCTTTTACCACCGTATAATGAATGGTGTGGTTAGTGGCAGAACCTACGAGAGTGACGACGCCGTTTTCACCAAGTGTATACATCTGTTCGCTATAGGTTACATCGGCTGTTCCTACACCTACAATGAGTACGATGGCTTGGCCTTGTTCATTATATGTCCTGACTACAGACTCATTTGTAGAGCTAAGCGATGTAACATAGCTCTGGGTGTTAGGACACTTACCGTATTCTCCTACTTTCACCGTTGCTGAAACTTCTAATTTAGTACGGTCAGCCGACTGTCCTGGAAACATGTTTGGCGTGAAACTGTCCGCTTTTATACAAAGCGGAAGAACAGCCATTGCCCACAACCAAATAAATGCAATTTGTCTAAAAGAGTAATGTTTAATTTTCATAATTGTTTATTAAATGAGTTGATAAATTAAAAGAGTTAATAATATGTTGTTTTGTTTATTTTACATTTTTCATCCATATTTTTTTCTGGCAAATTTTGTACAGTTGTCATTTCCGTCACTCCGAGTGTCTTCTAGTTTGAGTAACTGTTCTAAATACTCATGTACATAGTTTGTAGCCGCTTCCTGATATTTTGTCTTTGTCATTGTCAGAGCGTTGATATTTTCGCTTTTTTATACTACAAAGTTGTGATGATATGGGTATTATTGTCTTATCATTTTATTAAATTGTTTTATCATTTTGTGCAATATGATATATCAAAGCCCGCGAAAATACTATTTTCGCGGGCTTTGTGTGCATCTTTTGATGCACAAGATTATTGATCGTAATTATAAATTCTCAAGTTTCGTTCCCCTTTTGTCGCTCAAGATATTGGGTCGGTGTCAGGCCGAAGTTTTTCTTAAAAGCCCTTGTGAAATTGGGAGTGTCGTTGTATGCACAGAGTGTAGCGATTTCAGAAATGTTCAGTTCCGGGTGGACATCCAGCAGATGACGGGCACGCTGCATACGTATGTTGATAATGAAGTCTTGCGGTTTTTCACCTGTTACATTGTCCAGTCGCTGACGTAATTGATATAGACTCATGCACATTTTTCTTGCCACGTGATTTGCGTCGGGTTGTCCTTCGCAGATGAGTTCATTGACACTATTGACGAAACGTTCCAAAAATTCGCGATCGCCAGTTTGCAACTCTGTATAGTCGTTTCGACTGGTTGACGTGGTGATGGCATGGTCATAGTGTTCGCTAAGTACATTGTATTTCTCGTTCAACTCTTTGATATGTGCACTCAACTCCGCATTAATACGTGCTTGATATTGATGCCGGCGTCTCATCAGCCACCAGATACCCATAGACAGAATGGCGATGACAATTGCTATAGTGATAGCCCATAGTTTTGCACGCTGTTGTTTACTGTTTTTTATCTGTAACCAGTCATTGCCGAATGCTGCGTTGTATTCAGCCAATTTTTCGGCCGACATATTATTATATAGTGAGTCTTTTAATACTTCAAAACGTTTTAGGCAACGTCTGGCTTCAGCAGGCTCGTGTTTCCACAGACACTCGTAGAGTCCTCGCTGAGATTGTATCTCATTGTAAGGGTCACCTAATTCGCAGAAAATATCGGCAGCTTCCCGATAGTAAAGTGCAGCCTCTTTTTCGCGGTCTTGTGAGAGTACTGTCATACCCATTTTGTTGAGTGCGATGCCGAGTGAATGACGGTCGTGTATTTTGCGTAGATAGGGGATGACTTGCCGCAACGTCGTTTCTGCCTTCTTATACTCGTGCTTACCGATGAGTACGGAGGCTTTTTGTACTAGCCGTATCATTGCCTGGGTTTCATTACCCAATTGTTTGTCTATTTTGTATGCGCGTTCAATATACGGTAATGCCTTCTCGTCATCTCCCTTTGCATGATATATCTCAGAGGCCATCGCTTGTAATACGGCCATTCGATGGGGATTATTGGCTTTTTCAGCCATTTCAATGCCTTTGAGTACATATTGTTCCGCTTCATTCGGCAGGTTAGCACCCATGTAGATGGCCGCTAATGTGTTCAGGCTTGAAGACATCACGTCAGGGTCACCGCTTTGCTCGTCTAATGCATAACATTCTTTTGCATATTTAGCTGCTGTCTTGTAGTCCGATAGACGGATATTGATAATTGCCAACAAGTTCAGACAGTCGGCCTCGCTCTCTGTGCCTTTTGTCAGTGGCAGTGCCTCGCAGGCAGTCTTTAGGGCCTCCTTATACTGTTGTGCGGTATACAAACTGTCAGCCATTTCAATCAGTTTATCGCCTTTTTTGTCGGCAATCACTTCGTTGGGCAACACCCCGGCAACCGCAATAAAGATACATCTAATTATGTTTATGATGTATTTTCTTCTTGAGTGATGATGTCTCCTAAGTTTTGTAATCATTCGCCATAATTTTTTTGATTCTCATGCAAAGATACATAAAGAATATTACAGGAAATTGATAACCATTTTTTTTCTGCAATGTTTAAGTAGTTGCTTTTGATTGTATTAGTGTCGGTGGTTTTGTTGCATGATTATTTTAATCATTCCGCAGTTCGCCGGCATGTTTTCTAAAAGAAGCGTTATACCAGTCTATGGCCATTTTCTTCATATGCAAAGCAA
>CACXEH010000058.1 GCA_902766625.1 uncultured Bacteroidales bacterium
GGGAAGCGGTTTAAATTGAAATTTGATTGCCACAACTGCCAAATGCTCATTTATGCGATACATTAAACTATTCGCCACACTCTTGGCACTGTTCATCATGGTTGGATGCGGCATGCAATCAAGACATGTTGCCAACTATTGGGATTTGTCCAAAGAACGGCAAGACTCTATTGATTTTGCCCAAACTCACCACTATACCATCAACTATAATTTTCTTGTTACGGCTGATTCACTGTCACTACTGCCTGCATTGCCTAACGAGTCAGAATTATTTACCCAAGGCACTACGCCGAGTATAGTCCGCCATAATGACAAAGTGGTTGTCGCCGCAACGATCCTGACGACTGATTCTGCCAATAAAGAAACATTCTATATCAAAATAGCACGCGACCAAGAGACAATGGGATGGATAGAAGAAGAGCTTTTGCTGAAAAATGTTGTACCGTGTGACCCTATTTCACAATTCATTCATATGTTCAGCAACAACTACATCTACGGATTCTTTATCATTATCGCCCTGTCTCTCCTGTTCTACATCTACCGCCTCAAGAAAAAACAGCACATTCCTTTTGTACATTTCCAAGATATAGAATCCATCTACCCTGCCCTTCTATGTATATTCACAGCTTTTGCCGCTATACTATACGGCATTATGCAGCACTATATGCCCGATGTGTGGGAGGCTTACTATTATGCACCCACCCTCAACCCCATCGGGCAGCAAGGGATTCTCTCTATGTTCATAACATGTACTTGGATAATCCTCATCCTGTTTATCGCCGCGCTGGATGAAACCCACAAGCAACTCAGTCATACCGATATGATTATCTATCTACTGGGGCTGGGATGCACATGGTTTATTATCTATGTCGTATTCTCACAAGGCATAAAAATCTATATCAGTTACCCTCTGTTTATTATCTATCTTGCTTTTGCATGGCGGCAATACAGGCGCCATCACATCGCCAAATATATGTGCGGCAGATGCGGACGGCCTATACGGGTTTTAGGGCGATGCCCACATTGTGGCGCAATTAACAAATGACATTAAAATTACACCGCTCTGCTTCTCTTGCCAAAACTATGCAAACGGAAAAGAATAACAATTTTACTGACTAAAATCAATAAAATTGTGTATAATGTAATATTGTCATTCTCTGTAATTTTGCACTTGAAAAAACACATAAAAAGAAACATGACTTTTATATCTTTACTCGTCTGCAGCGCAATGCTTTCCGCGATGACCTTGACCAACGATTCATCCAAAACCGTCAATATCGATGAAGTCGTTGTAAAAACCACCAGTAAGCAAACAAGTCAGCTGCGCAATACGGCAACATCCGTATCACTCATTGACAAAGAGACCATTAACAACAGACGCATTACAGAGTTAGGCGACCTGAATGCTTTAGTGCCTAATTTCTTCATGCCTGAATACGGCTCCAAATTATCGTCTGCCCTCTATATCCGTGGTATCGGCTCTCGTATCAATACCCCTGCCGTGGCACTCTATGTTGACGATGCTCCTGTTGCTGAAAAAAGTGAATACACATTAAATCTCTTTTCCATAGACCACATTGACGTGCTGAGAGGTCCCCAGGGCACACTTTACGGCCGCAACGCCATGGGCGGTATTCTCAGACTCTACACACGCAATCCGCTCTATCACCAAGGTACAGACATCAACGTCAGTGGTGCGACACGCAACGAACTTATCAAGGTTTCTGCCACGACAAATCAGAAGATATCCGACAAAGTGGCTTTCAGTCTCGGAGGCTTTTATGAGACCAACAACGGTTTCTTCCATAATGACAGTCTGGACCGTAAAGTCGGAGGCAATGATGCCTTCGGGTTCAACGCCAAACTGGTTTTACATCCCAGTGAAAAATGGTTTCTGGACTGGAATGCCAATTACGAATATTCCGACGAAGACGGCTACCCTTATTTTTATGGCGGTCAACTCTCAGGTACGGAGATTCCCAATGCCATAGACCGCATCACATCCAACCGTCAGAGTTCATATCGCAGAAATCTCTTCAGCACAAATTTCAAGGCCGTATGGGAGGGTGAGCCTTTTATACTCAGTTCTGTCACCAGCTTCCGCAACCTGTCTGACCGTATGCACATGGACCAGGACTTCACCTACAAGGATTTCTTCTCCATGGAGCAGAGACAGAAGAGCAACACTGTGTCTGAAGAATTTACGTTAAAGAGCAAACCGTTCAAACGTTGGGAATGGACTGGCGGACTATTTGCCCTATATCAGGCTATCCGCACACAGAGTCCCGTAACATTCCATTCCGATGGTGTTGACATGATAAACACCGCAATTGCAAACAACATACCCACACCGACGGTCACCGTCACCAATCCACGCACAGGACAACCAGTGACAAGTGCCATGCCAATGGCACTGAGCATCACCGACCCTGCTTTCACAGCGCAGAGCCGATTCCGCAACCCCGTAGTCAATGGAGCACTGTTCCTTCAGGGCACTCTGCACGATTTTCTGACAGAACGGTTGGCGTTAACATTGGGTTTGCGCCTTGACAACGAGCATCAGGAACTCAGCTATGTGGGCAGCGCACCCGTGAACTTCAATTTCAAAATGACTTCACACAACATTGATAAAGACTTTTTCTCCTCTGAGATATTATCCGGGAAAATAAAGAACAACAGGACAAGTCTGTTGCCGAAGATTGCATTGCAATATGATTTCACCAACAAACTGGGTAATGTCTATCTGTCTGTTGCCAAGGGACAACGTGCCGGAGGCTACAACATCCAGATGTTTTCAGACATACTTTCTTCCGTCATGCAGAATGACATGATGAAACAGACCAAAGATTATCTGGACCAGACTATGGATGAACATGCCCAGCAAATGCCGGCAATGGCAAGCATGTTCCTGTCCATCAAGGACGCCATTGACCAAAACATCCCCATCGCCGAACTGCCCGAAGTAAAAAACACCATTACATATAAACCCGAGCAGTGCTGGAATTACGAAGTCGGAACGCACCTCAACCTATTGGACAATATGCTCATGGCTGATTTCTCCGTTTTCTTCATGGACATTAGGAATCAGCAGATTTCCCGCATGGTATCCAGTGGCTTCGGGCGCATTATGGTCAATGCCGGCGAGAGCCATAGCTGCGGACTGGAACTAAGTCTGCGAGGCAAACTACTGCAAGACCGCCTGGCATGGCACGCCAACTACGGTTACACACATTCTGAGTTTTATGATTACAACAACGGAACAACCGACTACACCGGCAACATCGTTCCCTTCATACCCGAGCACAACGCCCTTCTCGCA
The DNA here is from genome assembly GCA_902766625.1 of uncultured Bacteroidales bacterium. Taxonomy (GTDB): domain Bacteria; phylum Bacteroidota; class Bacteroidia; order Bacteroidales; family Bacteroidaceae; genus UBA6382. The sequence goes on from CACXEH010000058.1 coordinate 3,320, forward strand.
GCAGACTACAACATTATGTCCAACGACAACAATCTGCTGAAAAACATCATTGTCGGCGTTCAAGGCAATGGCCTTGGCCGCATTTATTGGAACGAAGAAAACACCGCACGTCAAAACCTCTACTGCACACTCAAAGCCCATGTGCTGTTTGACTTCGGACAATGGAGCGTCAACCTTTGGGGCGACAACCTCACATGCACAAAGTACAATTCGTTCTACTTTGAATCGTCTCAACGCAAATATTATCAAAAAGGGACGCCATTCCAGCTTGGCGTAGACCTGCATTGGAAGTTCTAATCAGATTATACATCATTACACACCTACGTTACGGGGCTGACAAATGTCAGCCCCGTAACGTAGGTGATATCAGAACAAAAAGAAGCTTCTATGACCGTATAATCACATGAGGAAACGGATGGAGGCACATTAACTGCGGCGATATCTCCTCCGTTCCACGGGATAGAATGTATATTCCAAAGGATGGAACGTACATTCCATTGGACAGAACGTATATTCCACGGGCTGGAACCGAAAAATCTACGACACCATGCGGAAACACTTATCCGTTATAAAACACGTGCAGGTCCTGTAATTACATAAAGGCCATAAAAAAGACACGGGGTGAATTAAATCCTTTTTGGAATATAATTCACCCCGCGGTATTGCAAATGATAGCTCAGCGCTAATCTATCTTCACATATCTCAGCTCGTTGACGATGAATCCGTCATAGATAGCCAGAATCTTTGACTCCTTGACAACACTGTCATTGTTATAAGACACGACTATTGTATCACTTCCTTTCATGGCAATTTTGTTGCGTGTTGTTAAAAGCAACTCATCGTATCTGTAGCTCTTCAATTCAGCGGAATCACCAAAAATTCTGAGTTTGAAAGTTTCAAGAGGAACTGACATATAATTCTCGTAATTACCTTCCGGCAGTTTAGTTATGTGCGGATTGAAGGGAACGAACATTTGCTTATTGACAATGATACTGTCGTCTACAAACTTATAGTCTTTTTCCAAGTTCTCATCTTCCGTCAGGCAATGGCCTTTGATTTTACCGGAGGACAGCGTATATTTAAACGCCTTGCCCGGCTGTCTGTAATCATTCTGCCAGATTATGGTGTCTCCCTTTATCTGGAAAACAACACACGATATACCTGTCGCATCTTTGTTGACATAATATCCGTCAGGTATCCTGCTTTTGCCACATGCGGCAAGGAGACAAACTCCTAATAATAACAAACTTACATTTTTCATTTTTTCACTCTGTTTTCCATGGCCTTGAGACTGAACTCGCAACCACAATACAATTGATTATAAAAATTCTTCTCGCGAAGCAGTTCCGCCCTGCGCTGCTGGAGACCGCCCTTACGCCAGTTTTGCGTCCAAAATATCACGCCCGGATACAATGCGGCTGCCATATTGCCAGCCTCAACAATCTGATCATGGCTTTTCCATCTGGAAGATGACAGCGTAGTGGTAAAAAACTTAAAACCATTCCGGCTTGCATATGCCGCAGTACGCTTCATCCGCAAATAGAAACATTTCTGGCAGCGAGCTCCACGTTCCGGCTCATCTTCAAGCCCATTGACACATTCCAACCATGCGGCATGGTCATACTTATCCTCAAAATACGGCACATGCGATTCGGACAAGAAGCGTTTCAGTTCCTCCTTTCTGATTTCATATTCCTCCAGAGGAAAAATATTAGGATTGCAGAAATAAACAGCAGGCTGCATCCCATTCTGCAACATGCACTCCACGACGGAAGAAGAACAAGGCGCACAACAGGCGTGCAGCAACACGCGAGCACCACAGACATCAGCTCCGTCGGGCAGAACCAGCTTCATGTATATTAGAAATGACCTACAGTTTTAGAAATAGAATCCGAATCCGACCTTAAGGCCGACAGTACTCTTATTGCTGAAACTGTCCATACTCATTTTGTAATATACAGCCGGTTCTATCGTAATATAATGGTTCAAATAAAAGGCATAGCCGACCTCTACTGGTATCATAACATCATTACTGCTTGATGTATAGTGCACGAATTCAGCACCTGCGCCAAGGAAGATACCATTCTCCAAGAAATAGTAACGCCCGCCCAGACCAGCTGAGAAATCATCAATATTCTTTGTATGATCATATCCTACATTAGCCTTGATTAACACCTTGTCAGCGATAAAATAACCTGCTGTAGCATCCAGATTCAGGCGGAATCGTTCACTGGTACTGTAAGATAATCCCAAACTTGTCGTTGAAAGGCCCAAGTACTTTGTACCTGCCTCAAATTGAGCCTTAGCACCGAAACCGACCATGAGTAACAGTGCGCATAAAATAAACTTTTTCATAAACTGATATAATTGTATATTCAATATTGTCATATGTATGCAAAAATATAAAAAACTATCGTGATAAAGACAATAAAAATATTAATTTTGCAATCGCTACACTAAAAATGAGATTTCTATCACTTTTCCTTCTCCTGTTTTTTGCCTCCATGCAGACAAGCATGGGAATTATAACACCTGCCGCCAAAAGAGAGGTGCGTGCCGTATGGCTGACCACCCTTGGCGGACTGGATTGGCCACACACAAAAGCATATAATGCCACGACTATACAGCGACAGAAGGATGAACTATGCGCCCAACTTGACCTGCTGCAGAAAGCCAATTTCAATGTTGTCTTTTTACAGACAAGGGTGCGATCCACCGTTATATACCCTTCTGCCATAGAGCCCTGGGATGCATGCCTGACAGGACATCTGAACAAATCGCCCAACTACGATCCTCTGGCATTTGCCATTGACGAGTGCCACAAACGCGGTATGCAACTGCACGCATGGGTAGTGGCATTTCCAGGACATAACTTCAGAAATGCTAACCTGCTGGGCAGAAGCGCCATGCAGAAACGCGTGCCGTCACTGTGCATCAAGACAAGCGAGTTCTGGATGCTTAACCCAGGTATGCCCGGCACAGCCCACTACCTTGCGGACATCTGCGCAGAAATAGTCCAAAACTATGACGTAGACGGTATACATTTAGACTATATCAGATATCCCGAACAATCCATACGATTTAACGACAATCAAACATATCGTAAATACGGACATGGGATGAGACTCAGCGACTGGCGCCGTCAGAATGTGACACAAGTCGTTAAGACCATCCACACTGCCATCAAAAACATCAAGCCATGGGTGTGGCTCAGTTGCTCGCCTGTCGGAAAACACGACAACCTGCCCAACCAGTCCTCCTATGGGTGGAATGCCTATTCCACTGTATACCAAGACGCACAAGGATGGCTCAAGGAAGGCATCATGGATATGCTCGTCCCGATGATGTACTTCCAGGCAGGCAGGAACTTCTACCCTTTTGCCCTGGATTGGAAAGAATCCTCCTACGGGAGACCTATTGTCAACGGACTGGCAGCATACAAGCTGGACAGCAGAGAAGGAAATTGGAATTTGGAGACTATTGAGAAAGAAATACGCTTTTCACGGGCCATCCAATCCGGAGGACAAGCGTTTTTCCGCAGTAAGTTTATCATTGAAAACTACAAGTCAGCCTACAAACTCTTGCAACATGACATATATGCCCTGCCAGCCCTCACACCTGCCATGACATGGCTGAACAGAGCCGCACCGCCCAAACCTCAGAACCTGCGTTTTGTAAGCACACCAAATGGCCACGAACTGGTATGGGACAGTATTGCGGCAGAAGAGGGCAACCCTGTTGAATACAATATCTACTTTGACAACCATTTCCCAGTAGATATTGAGAATCCTCTTCATTTCGTCAAAATAAGGCACAAAAGAAACTCATACCCTATCAAACTCAACATTACCGAAGGCCTGCTGCCATATTATGCCATCACAGCCATTGACCGCTACGGTAACGAGAGTGAACCTGCATACTTGAACACACCACCTGTGAGTACCATAAAGGAGAGCCACATCCTTAACGGAAATATAACCATAAACGATACAGGCACGCTGAACTTACCTCCAAATACAGCTCGCTTCATCTACATTACAGATGAATTGGGACAAGAAGTAATGACTCTTCCCTATCAACAGACATTAGATCTCTCCTGTTTGCCGCCGGGAACTTATACCATCTACGGTCTGAAGAAAAAAGGAAAATATAATGTCTTTGGCACTTATCTTAAACGATAAAATCCAAATATGCGGCAAATTGTGTCTTATCTGTCAGTGGAGTAAGCAAACGAACAGCATCGGCATCTTTTGAAGCAAAAAAAGCACGTAGAGCCGTCGGAGATGGTTTGTACACCAATTCCATGCGTGACGGAACAGACGATGGAAATCTCTCGGCAACACTCTGTGCCACCTGTCCCATAGTTCTTCGGAAATTGATTTCAACACACGGATGCAACACGACACCGTCTCCTACCTTACAGAACATCATATCTACGCCTATAGGTCCGTAATAAACACCTTCTACCATTTGTGACAGGACTATCTCCAAACTGCGTCTCACATCTTGAAAGACATATGCAGGCAGTTGAGCACACCACTCCCTTTCCAACTGTTCCTGTGGAGCTACCAAATTGCCAGTGTAACCAGATAATGGTGATGTAAAGAAACGTGACAAACCCGTGTAAGAAACTTTTCCGTCAGCATCTGCATAAAATTCCATCGCCCAATCACTGAGTTTATCATAATACGGTTCTACCTCTATGCCACCCTGAACCTGAAGCACGCGATCTATCCATGCTTCGAGCCTATCGTCCAACGCACCATTTTTATATCTTATTCCACGTCCGCTGCTTGACCAAGGCGCTTTTAAAACACATTTTTGTGGCATCTCGGCCATGAGTTTTTCCTTTAAGATATAAAAATCGGACCTCCCGCATAGTGGCGTCTGAGGCATTAACGAAAATAGCTTATCCAAACATACTGATACGTTTTGCCTGGAAGACAACATCCTGATTTTTGTCAGTTGGTCTTGTTTCAACACATAACGATCAGTCTGCATCGCCTTCTTAATTACGAGAGCAACACCGGCATCCCATCCCCAAGGTTCCACCGGTGCGGCGGGCATTGAGGATGCAGACACGAATTTAACACCCTTAAAAAAATCACGATTATAAAACACCTCACATGCGCTCACCATTTCCGGATGTACGGCTACGACGTCACCAAATGCACTAGAAAAAATCGCCAACGGTTGCAACGCAAACTCCAATGCACGGACATTCTTTGAGAGATTATACATTGTATCTCCTGAAGAAAGCTGCACATCATGCGAGTAGTTGAAATAAAAAACTTTCACGATGCAAAGTTATTTTTTTTGCATCTATAATTCCATGCATGCGACAGAAATTGTAAAAAAAATTATATCTTTGTAACTTAAACATAGGATATGGACAACTTCTTTCACAGACATGCTTACCTTATTGAGCATACCGATGCATCTGTGCCTCGAGCTTTGATGAATGAGATTGATTGGAGTCATCGTCTAATCGGCATCAAAGGTCCGCGCGGTGTTGGCAAAACAAGTTTTTTATTACAATACATCAAACTGCACTTTAATCCACAGTCGGAAAGATGTTTGTACATCAGCATGTCCAGCTTCTATTTCCAAGGTTGCAGTCTCGTCAAATTCGCAGGTGAGTTTGTCAAACGCGGCGGCAGAGTCCTCGTCATCGACCAAATCTATAAACAGGAAGGCTGGAGAGACATGATATGCGAATGTTATCACACATACCCTCAGCTTAACATCATATATTCCACAACGACCGTTGAGCAAGCCGAAGCAAAAGATCATGAGATCAACACCTTGAGCAAATGTTACTTTCTCCACGGTTTCTCACTGCGTGAATATATCAATCAGCAGACACACGAGAATCTACCTCGCGTCACATTGGAGGAAGTTCTTTTCAACACAGAACAGGTTCAAAAGAATATCTTGATGAAAGTGCGCCCTTGGATATATCTACAAAACTATTTGCATCACGGATACTACCCGTTTTATCAAGAGAGCTATAATTTTACCGAACGGCTTTTGAAGAATCTGAACGCCATGATAGAGATTGACATTCTATTCATCAAACAGATCGACATCAAGTATCTTACACGACTGAAACAATTGCTTTATCTGCTGACTGTCAATCAAAATAACTCTCCCAATGTCAGCTATCTCGCCAAAGAGATTCAGACCTCCCGCGCCACTGTCATGAACTACATGAATAGTCTTGAAGACGCACGCCTAATTCATCAGATATACAAAAGTGGTACAAACGGCCCGAAAAAGCCTGCCAGGATTTTATTACACAATACAAATCTGCTTTATGCCCTGTTGAATGACACTCCACGCGAACAAGACATCATGGAGACTTTCTTCACCAATAGCGTATGGCGTCACCATACAGTTGAGACAGGACAGAAGCCGGGTATTTTTATTGTAAACAATCACAAGATATGCGTTTGCAACAAGACAGACAAACGGCGCAAAGACAACGACTTGTTATATGCACGTTATATCTGTGAAGTCAGCCACAATGGAGACATTCCGATTTGGCTATTCGGTTTTATATTCTAAACAACAGAAACATCAATAATAGTATAAATAATTATAAAATGGCAAAAGAAAAAAAATTTATGACCTGTGATGGTAATGAAGCAGCCGCACATGTGGCCTACATGTTTACCGAAGTTGCTGCTATCTATCCTATCACACCCTCTTCCCCCATGGCAGAACACGTTGATGACTGGGCTTCCAAAGGAAGAAAAAATCTATTTGGTGACACAGTCTCTGTCCAGGAGATGCAGAGTGAAGGTGGTGCTGCAGGTGCTCTCCACGGCTCTCTGCATGCAGGTGCTTTGACAACGACATTCACAGCTTCCCAGGGTTTGCTGCTGATGATTCCCAACATGTATAAAATTGCAGGCGAATTACTCCCATGTGTATTCCATGTCAGCGCGCGCACTGTTGCGACTCATTCACTTTCAATTTTTGGCGACCATAGCGATGTTATGGCATGTCGCCAGACAGGTTTCGCAATGCTTTGCGAAGGCAGTGTACAGGAAGTTATGGACCTGAGCGCCGTTGCGCACCTCGCCACCATAGAGGGGCGTGTACCTTTCATCAACTTCTTTGACGGCTTCCGTACATCTCACGAATACCAGAAGATTGAAGCCATTGATCAGGAAGAGCTGCGCCCGTTACTCAACCAGAAAGCGTTGTCAGAGTTCCGCGCACGTGCACTGACACCAGAGCATCCTGTAGCAAGAGGTATGGCTGAAAACCCAGAGACATTCTTCGCTCATCGTGAAAGTGCGAACAGATATTACGACGCTATCCCCGAGATTGTCGAGAAATATATGGCAGAAGTATCCAAAATATGCGGTCGCGAATATAAGTTGTTCTCGTACTACGGTGCCAAAGACGCAGAGCGCCTTATCATCCTGATGGGCTCCGCCACAGAGGCTGCTCGTGAAGCAATCGACTATCTTGTTGGGAAGGGTGAAAAGGTCGGCATGATAAGCGTGCACCTCTACCGCCCATTCTCTGTCAAGCATTTGCTTGCTGCTGTGCCTAAGACAGTGAAACGCATCGCTGTGCTTGACCGTACAAAAGAACCGGGCGCAAATGCCGAGCCTTTGTATCTTGATGTCAAGGAAGCATTCTATGGCATAGAGAATGCGCCCGCTATCATAGGCGGCCGCTACGGTTTGGCTTCAAGCGACACCACACCGACAATGATTATCTCTGTTTTCGACAACCTCAAGTTGCCACAACCCAAAGATCACTTCACATTAGGCATCGTTGACGATATCACGTTCACCTCTCTGCCGCTTGAGGAAGAAATGGCTCTGGGCGGCGAAGGAATCTTTGAGGCCAAGTTCTTTGGTCTTGGCGCCGACGGTACGGTAGGTGCAAATAAGAACTCTGTCAAGATTATCGGTGACAACACTAATAAATATTGTCAGGCATACTTCTCATATGACTCCAAGAAGTCAGGCGGTTTCACCTGCTCACACCTGCGTTTCGGTGATACGCCTATCCGCTCAACCTATCAAATCAAGACTCCTAACTTCGTAGCTTGTCACGTGCAGGCATATTTGAGGATGTATGATGTCCTGCGTGGTTTACGCAACGGCGGAACATTCCTTCTGAATACCATCTGGGACGGTGATGAACTCGTTGAGAACCTTCCCAACAACATCAAGAAGTACTTTGCTCAGCACAATATCACCGTTTACTACATCAATGCAACGAAGATAGCTCAGGAAATAGGCCTTGGCAACCGTACCAACACCATCCTCCAAAGTGCATTCTTCCGCATTACAGAGGTTATTCCTGTCGACCTTGCCGTAGAGCAGATGAAGAAATTTATCGTTAAGTCTTATAGCAAGAAAGGACAAGATGTTGTAGACAAAAACTACAAGGCCGTAGACCGTGGCAATGAGTACAAACAGCTTACCGTTGACCCCGCATGGGCGAATCTTGCAGACGATGAACCCATCAAGCGCGAAGAACCAGACTATATCACCAATCTGGTACGTCCCATCAATGCCCAAAATGGTGACCTTCTTCCTGTCAGCGCATACAAAGGTCTGGAAGACGGCACATGGAAGCAAGGCACTGCCGCATACGAGAAGCGTGGCGTAGCTGCATTCGTTCCTGTCTGGAAAGCAGAATTCTGCTCTCAGTGCAACAGGTGCGCATTTGTTTGTCCTCACGCTGCCATCCGTCCGTTTGTCATGGACGAGCAGGAAAAAGCCGGTTTCAATGCTGAAACACTCGAAATCAAGGCTCCGGCTCAGTTCAAGGGCATGCAATTCCGTGTACAGGTTGATGTTATGGACTGCTTAGGATGCGGCAACTGCGTTGACGTTTGCCTCGGCAAGAAAGTTGACGGAGAGACAGTCAGAGCCCTTGAGATGGTTCCACTGGAAGGTCAGGAAAAGGAAGACGAAAACTGGGAATACTGCATCAAGAATGTCACATCCAAGCAGAGTCTCGTTGACGTTACAGCCAATCCGCGCATGAGCCAGTTTGCTACGCCGCTCTTTGAGTTCAGCGGTGCATGTTCCGGTTGTGGTGAGACACCTTATGTCAAGCTCATCAGTCAACTCTTTGGCGACCGTCAGATGGTAGCCAACGCTACAGGCTGTTCTTCCATTTACTCAGGCTCTATTCCTTCAACACCATACACCACAAACGAAAAAGGCCAGGGACCCGCGTGGGCAAATTCCCTCTTCGAGGACTTCTGCGAGTTTGGCCTGGGTATGGTTTTGGCAAACAAGAAGATGCGCCAGAGAATCAACGAACTTCTGAAAGAGATGATCTCCAGCGACAAGACTTCAGCTGAATATAAGTCAGCCGCTCAGGAGTGGATTGACAAGCAGAACAACGCCAAGGAAAGTCAGGAAACCGCCGAGAAACTCGTACCATTCATCCAGGAAGGTGCCAATGCCGGTTGCCCGACATGCAAGGAACTTCTTGAACTAACCCATTATCTGCCTAAGCGCAGCCAATGGATTATCGGCGGTGACGGTGCGTCTTACGACATCGGATATGGTGGTTTGGATCACGTTCTGGCTTCAGGCGAGGATGTCAACATCCTTGTTCTTGACACGGAAGTATACTCAAACACCGGTGGTCAAGCATCCAAAGCCACACCTATCGGCGCCATCGCCCAGTTCGCTGCAAGCGGCAAACGCGTTACCAAGAAGGACCTCGGTCTGATGCAGGCCACCTACGGTTATGTCTACGTAGCCCAAATCGCAATGGGTGCCGACCAGGCACAATGTCTCAAAGCCATACGTGAGGCTGAGGCTTATCCCGGCCCGTCACTCATTATCGCATATGCTCCATGTATCAACCATGGCTTAAAAGCCAAGGGCGGCATGGGCAAGAGCCAGGCAGAAGAGGCTAAAGCCGTTGAGTGTGGCTACTGGCACTTGTGGCGCTATAACCCGGCACTCGCCGACGAAGGCAAGAACCCGTTCACGCTGGATTCCAAGGAACCGCAATGGGATAAGTTCCAAGATTACCTCGACGGAGAGGTCCGCTTCCTGTCACTCAGGAAAGCACTTCCGGAGCAGGCACAGGAACTCTATGACGCCACTAAGGCGGCAGCTCAGAAACGCTATCAGAATTATGTGAGAAAGACCAAGGAAGACTGGTCTATCTGATATAACATTATTCTTCTCAAAACGGGAGGACGCCATACAGGTGTCCTCCCGTTTTTTTACCCGCATTTTTTATCTCCGCAATAAGATTTTTGTGCCGTGACGACATTATTCTGACAAGCTGCAAAGCACGTAACTTTTCTAAAAAACAACCAAGTATATTGAATTATAAATATTTTTTATATCTTTGCATGGAAGCAGAATCCCACGAACAAGACAAAAATACAAATAGCCATTAAACCATAACAAGACAGACATATGAACAAAACAAGGATTTTAGCCATACTGTTGTTTTTTGTATGCACAACACACAACAACCATGCGATTGTATATGACAATTTGTCCTATGTCAAGTCAGGACAATATGCTATTATGGCAAAATCAACATTAGCGACAATCTCTGCAGCCAAAATCAGGGAAATGGCATTGGGATGCCCCGTGACGAGCATTGGTGCCAAGGCATTCGTACTATGCCCGGTACTCAAGACCGTCGACATGCCAAGCAAGCTCACACATATCGGCAACCAGGCATTTCAAAGCTGTCGCCTCATCCGGACTATTACCCTGCCGCCCTTGATGGTAACTATAGGTGCATATGCTTTTGACGGATGCGTTCTGTTGTCATCCATCAATATGCCATCAGGAATGCAATCTATAGGAGAATATGCATTCAGGGGATGCAAATACTTGACAGAAATAGAATTGCCCAATACAATGACTAAATTGGAAAACGGTGTTTTTAACGGCTGTGAGAGCCTGTCCTCCGTTATTATCCCGAACACTATAAACTCCATCGGCAAAGACGCTTTCAACGGCTGCCAAAATTTAGCAGATGTCAGTGTGCCGCTTTCAGTAAGATTCATTGGAGATTACGCATTTAAAGACTGCAAGAAAATAACCAGTTTTACCGCAGGAAACTACATATACAATTTGGGAAAAGAGGCTTTCATGGGATGCACTTCCCTAAAATCCGTGACATTCCCCGAGACAACCACAAGCGTCAGTATTCAGGTCAGTGCCTTCGAGGATTGTGTCAGTCTGGACTCCGTAATCCTTACTGACATCATTTTCAAGATATACGAAACAGCGTTCAGAAACTGTACGAGCCTCACCAAGATAACCATCCCCGCCTCTGTGGCAAAAGGTATCGGTGCATCGGCGTTTGAAGGCTGTACGGCACTCGACTCCGTAACATGCCTCATAGAAACACCTTATGCCTTCGGCAAGGATGCCTTCAAGAATATCTCCCCTAAGTGCGTACTCACCGTGCCCTACGGCAAGAGAGCGGCCTACATCGCTGCCGGCTGGACAACAGATGTCTTCAAGGGTGGCATTGTGGAATTGCCCGCACCCGAAGGCATTCATCCGGTTAGAGTGAAGGCTGACGACAAAGGTGCGTGGTTTGACCTTGA
>CACXEH010000059.1 GCA_902766625.1 uncultured Bacteroidales bacterium
ATGACGCACGCGAGGCCGCGCCCCCGAAAGATTTTGCCAATTTTGAGACAAGTTTTGTCAATTTTGAGAGTCGGCCACCCCATCCTGCGCCTCCGCAGTGTATGAAACGGAGCCGCCGAGACTATCCCTGCGGATGTCCCGGCGGCGTATATACGGATGTGTTGCAGTTTTTTTTCAAAAGTGCGTCGAAAGGCGCCTTTACTCGGTGTTTTTTTTGATAAATGCCCATTGTTTATCATGAAAAAGGTTGCTATTTTGCGTAGTTTACTGCGCGAACCTCTCTGATGACAGTAATCTTGACTTGACCCGGATAGGTCATTTCGTTTTGGATTTTTGTGGCGATGTTCGCACTGAGTTCGTTCGTCTCCTGATCGCTGATCTTGTCGGCACCAACGATGACGCGCAACTCACGGCCAGCCTGGATGGCGTATGTCTTGGTGACTCCCGGGTAGCTCATCGCGATGTTCTCAAGGTCGTTGAGTCGTTTGATGTATGCTTCCACAATCTCGCGTCTTGCACCGGGACGGGCTCCGCTGATGGCGTCGCAAACCTGAACGATGGGAGCGAGTAGGGTGGTCATCTCTATCTCGTCATGGTGAGCACCGATGGCATTGCAGATTTCGGGCTTTTCTTTGTATTTCTCAGCAAGTTTCATGCCGTAGATAGCATGTGATAATTCAGTCTCCTCATCGGGTACCTTGCCGATGTCATGAAGCAAACCGGCCCTTTTGGCTTTTTTCGGGTTGAGACCAAGTTCCGAGGCCATGACGGCACTGAGGTTGGCGGTTTCTCGCGCATGCTGCAAAAGGTTCTGACCATAGGAGGAACGGTATTTCATCTTGCCGACAATGCGTATCAGTTCGGGGTGGAGACCGTGAATACCTAAATCGATAGCTGTGCGTTTACCTGTCTCAATGATTTCTTCTTCAACTTGTTTGGTGACTTTGGCAACGACTTCTTCGATTCTTGCAGGATGTATACGGCCGTCGGCAATGAGCTGATGCAAAGCCAGACGGCAAATCTCACGGCGCACAGGGTCGAAAGCGGAAATGACGATAGCTTCAGGCGTGTCGTCAACAACGATTTCAACACCGGTGGCAGCCTCAAGCGCTCTGATATTTCTGCCTTCGCGGCCGATGATGCGGCCCTTGACCTCATCGTTGTCAATGTGGAAAACAGTAACGCTGTTTTCTATTGCCGTTTCTGTGGCGACGCGCTGAATGGTCTTGATGACAACCTTCTTGGCTTCTTGTGTTGCAGTCATCTTTGCCTCGTCCATAATCTCGTTGATATAACTCTGGGCATTTGTGCGGGCTTCGTCTTTCAGTGATGCAATGAGGTGTTCTCTTGCCTCGTCCGCAGAAAGACCGCTGATGGCTTCCAGCTTTTCTCTCTCTTGGCTCTGGAGTTTGTCAAGTTCCTCCTGTTTGTGCAAGATGATTTGCTGTTGCGCATTTATGTTTGCCTGAGCATTCTCAAGCTCTGCGGCACGTCTGGTAATGGCGTTTTGGCGCTGATTGATATTTATCTCACGCTGCTTGAGTTTGTTTTCTGATTGCAACAACTTTTGGTTGCGCTGTTGTACTTCTTTCTCCAGCTCATTCTTCTTGTTGAGGAAGACTTCTTTGACTTCGAGGAGTTTTTTCTCTTTGATTACTGCGGAATCTTTTTCCGCCTCGTGAATCATGGCGTTGTATTTGCCTTTTGCAACAAATCTGAAAACAACGAATCCTATGATGCAGCCCACAATCAGTGCGGCGATAATAAGAATAATATTCATACTGTTTAATTATATATTTGAGAAATTAATACATTTAGTTTATTTCACTGTTCAAGTTAAGTGTCTTGTCAATAGTGTTAATGAGGTCATGCAACTTGTCGTCAATATTGGTCTCTGATACCAAACTTACCGCAATGTCAATCAGCGCCATCGCCATATAGTCCTCCTTGTCCTGGTCGGGGAAACGGTTGATGTAACGGTGTATCCTGTCGTTAATCAAGTTGGCTGCGTTGCGATACACCTCTTCATCATTCCTGTCAATCTCCAACGGATACGTTTTTGACCCGATGTTTAATTGTATGGATAGTTTGTCGGAGTAATTCATGTTGCGCTTTGTTTATAATACGTAAGCAGATTATACGCTGAGTAATGCGATGCATTTGTCAATCTCGCGTATTAATCTGGATACATACAACTTGGTTTCTTTGACGTTTTGTGTGTTGCTTGTGAACGAACTGGCGTTTTTCAGAGCTTCATACTGTGTCTTGAGTTGCTCATTTTCTTTTTTGAGAATTTCAGCAGCTTCCTTGTATTTTTGCAGATTGTTGTAATTCTTGATAAGTATATCAAGTTTTACCTTCAACTCTTCTAATGCGTCATTGCGTCCAGCCATGGCTTATTTTTTCTTTTGTTCGTCTGTGTCTTTAGGTTTCGGCTCTTTCTTTGCAAGCAGGATAACATGATATGCAAATTCATTTATCCAGTTCTGAGAGTAGTTAAGACGTTTTTGGTAACTGCGAAGGTTATATACCGATTTGCGTACGCCGGCGTCTTTCCAGTTGTCCTTAGTGAAGATGTCATTGATACCGTCAGCGATGACCGTACGCAATGTCTTCTTAAAGAATGAAGGAATGCGCAATTTCCATTGCATCGTGTTGCTGATAACCATAAGTAGCTCTTGGGTAAAGCCTTGGAACAGGAATAGGTAATCGCGGACATCGTTAACCTTGTGACAGTTTTGTTTGATGCTATTGTCTATTTCCTTAAAGAATGTGTCAGGCAGTTTGTACAACTCGACCAGCATTTTTTGGCATTTGTTTTTCTCACCAAGTCCCAATTTGTTGTTTACGGTTTGTACGTGTAATGTTTGCTTGAATATTCTTAAATCGGGAAGTGCCTGCAGACTGGTGATGCCTAATTTTGATGCCATCACGCTTTGGTAGTACACGCGGATGAGATACATGAAGTCTTCCATGCCGCCGACTTTATCTTTATTTTCTGCGCTCTTTGATTTGAATATGTTTGACAAAAAACTCATGTTTGTTATTCTATACTATTTATGCAAAATTAATTCTTTTTTTTTACATAGGTAAACTCTTTTACTATAAATTTAATTAAGATGCTTTGTTTGCAATGAAACAATTACTTAGAAATAAAAAAGAAGAGACGCAGACAAATTTGCCTGCGTCTCTTCTTGTATTGTTGCCTTTGTGTTAGTTTGCCGAGACAAATTCATTGAGAAATCTTTCATCGTTTTCGGAGAACATTCTCAAGTCTTTAACCATGTATTTCAGGTTTGTGATTCTCTCAATGCCGAGTCCGAATGCGTAACCCGAATAAACCTTACTGTCTATGCCGCAGAGTTCAAGCACATTGGGGTCAACCATGCCGCAGCCAAGTATTTCAACCCATCCGGTGTTTTTGCAGAACGAACACCCTTTGCCGCCGCAGATATGGCAGGATATGTCCATTTCGGCTGAGGGTTCGGTGAATGGGAAATATGACGGACGAAGTCTTATTTGTGTGTCTTTGCCGAACATTTCCTGGGCAAACAGCAGCAAGACTTGTTTTAAGTCTGCGAAGGATACGTTTTTGTCAATGTAGAGACCTTCTACCTGATGGAAGAAGCAGTGTGCGCGTGCTGTGATGGTTTCGTTTCTGTATACGCGTCCAGGACATATAACACGGATTGGAGGTTGCTGATGCTCCATAACGCGTGCCTGTACGGAACTGGTGTGGCTTCTGAGTATCACATTCTTCTCAACGCTTCCCTTGCTGTCTTCTACAAAGAAGGTGTCTTGCATATCGCGGGCCGGGTGGTCTGCTGCAAAATTCATTTTTGTAAAGACGTGCAAATCGTCTTCAACCTCGGGCCCGTCTGCCAGACTGAATCCCAGACGTGTAAAGATATCTATGATTTCATTTCTTACCAGGGAGATAGGGTGACGCGTGCCAAGGGGAGTCGGGTATGCCGTACGGGTTAAATCTATGTCTGTGTCGACAGCGGCACATTTTGTTTGTATTTGTTCTCTTAGTTGGTTGATTTTGTCTTGCGCTTCTGTCTTCAGTTTGTTGAGTGCAATTCCCAGTTCCCGTTTCTGTTCAGCGGAAACATTGCGGAATTCATTCATCAAATTTGTTATAGCGCCTTTCTTGCTAAGATATTTGATGCGCAGGTCTTCCAACTCTTTTTCGTTATTAGCTTTGAGTTGTTCTATTTCTGCTAATACTTGCTGTATATTTTCTTTTAACATATTAGAATGTTTCTGTTTCTTTATGCAAAATTAATCTATTTTTGTGTGACTTGAGAGGTTTTTGTGAAATTTGTCATTATAAACATTATAAAAAGAAGACAGGACTCCGCTATTAGAAGTCCTGTCTTGATAATTTCGGTTGTTTTTATTTCTTTTTATTCGTTTCTTTTTTGGCGTCTTCAAGGTCAACGGTGAAGCTCTTGTTGATACCGCTTTGTGTCTTGGCACGAATCCAGAGAACACGGTCGCTTGAGAGGTTAGTCTTCTTGACGATTTCCTCGAAGTCTTCTTTGGTGTTCATCTTCTTTTCGTTGACTTGCATGATGATGATACCCTTGGTTACACCGGCGTCTTTCATCTTGCCGTCGCGGATAGCGGTAACCAACAGACCATGGCTCAATGCCAGTTCTTTCTTCATCTGCGGCGTCAGCGGTTTCAAGTCAATGCCCAGACTGTTGGGATCAGCCTCTTTGAGTTCGGTTGTCGTTCCTTGGGCATTGCGCAGGGTTACCTGTTTGGTCATTGTCTTCTTGTCGCGCATAAAGACTACTGTCACTTTGTCGCCGGGACGGTGTTTGGTAATTTCTTCCTGTAATTGTCCCATCTTGTTGACAGATTTTCCGTTTACAGACAAAATGACATCGCCTTTTTGCATACCTGCGTCTGCGGCAGCACCATCGGCGCTGACGTCAGCAACATAGATTCCTTCAGTTGTGCCGAGGTCAACATCCTTGTTCTTTTCTTTCTCGCTGTCAATGTAAGTACTCGTCTCCATACCGCTGATGCCCAGTAATGCACGCTGTACGGTACCGAATTTCTTGATGTCTTCAACGACTTTGTTCATGATGGTTGTCGGGATGGCAAAACCATAGCCGGAATATGAACCTGTCTGGGAATAGAGCATGGCGTTTATGCCGACAAGCTCACCTTTCGCGTTGACCAGCGCACCGCCTGAATTGCCTTGGTTGATGGCTGCATCGGTCTGAATAAATGACTCAATGTCATTGGCATGGAGCGAGCGGCTCTTGGCGCTGACGATACCGGCTGTCACTGTTGAGGTCAGGTTGAACGGGTTGCCTACGGCTAATACCCATTCTCCGAGTTTCAACTTGTCGCTGTCACCAATAGGTATTGCAGGAAGGTTCTCGCCTTCTATTTTTATCAAAGCCAAGTCGGTAGTCTTGTCCAGACCTATAATACGTCCTTTGAACTCTCTGTTGTCATTAAGCTTGACAGTGATTTCATCAGCCTCGGACACGACGTGGTTGTTGGTAACGATATAACCGTCTTTTGAAATGATGACGCCAGAACCGGCAGCCTGACGTTTGGGCGTTTGTACCTGACGGCGTTGTGTTCCGCCGTTGCCCTCACCGAAGAATTGTCCGAAGAAGTCGTCAAAAAACGGATTCTGGTATTCAACAGTCTGCGTCTTGCTGTTCATGGTAACTTTGATATAAACTACAGAGTTTACTGTGTTTTCTGCGGCATAGGTCAAGTCTACCATACCGGAAACATTTCCAGCTGCAGGTTGTGCTGCATAGATATTTGGGACGTTAAAACCAAATCCAACCGTGGCGACAAGTGCCACGCTCATAATTTTTTCTAATACTTTCATAACGTTATCTGTTTATAATTTTCTGCATTTGTTACTACAAAATTAATGCCGAGTTACTAAGATAAACAAGAATTCGTATTATAAAAAAAGTGAAATTTCGTTTTTTTTGATATTTCAGCTATATGAATTAACAGCATTTAATTTGTCGCTCATGTGCCTTTACCTTTTTTAACGTAAGGTGTTGTGCCATTTCGAACTGTGTTATGAAAGAGTCTGCAGGGTTTATTTGACATTCTTCACCAGCTCCTGTGCTTTTTTCAAAGTGGCGTTGTTGAGCAGTCCGGCATCTTTCCATTTGTTTTTGGGATATGCCGACTGCAAATCCTTTGTCGCCTTGTCGGTCGTGCTGCCGCCCGATGTGGCGAATACGATGATGGTCTTATCCTGAATGTTGTTTTTTTCGATAAAGGTGTTGATGATGGTCGGCGCAGTGTACCACCAGATGGGGAATCCCAGATAGATTACTTTGTATTGCGCCAGATTGCTGATTTTTCCGGTGATTGCCGGACGTGAAGTCTTGTCCTTCATTTCTATTGAAGATCGGCTTTGTTTGTCATGCCAGTCTAAGTCCGCGGCAGTGTATTTCTTTTCTGGTACGATTTCATAAATGTCGGCATCTGCGGCTTTTGCCAGATGCTTGGCGGCCTCCGCTGTTGTGCCTGTCGCAGAGAAGTATGCTACAAGCGTTGTTTTCTTATTGTCTATTTTTGTCTCTTTTTTCTTGTTTTGTGAGCAGGCGCTGCAGGTAAGTCCCAGCAGTACAACGAATGATAAAATAAAATGTTTCATATACTTTAAATTTAATACTTGATGTGCAAAAATAAGAAAAATATATAATTTTGTATTTAGAGTTTAAAGATTTATGCGATATGAAAAGACGAGATTTTTTGAAGAATGTCGGTTTGACGGGAATGGCAGGCATGCTTGCACCGTCGATGCTCACGTCGTGCACGGCAAAGGGCGCTATAGGGAAAAATGACATTAAGGATTCGTATCAAACCCAACTTCTTGTCGTTGGCGGAGGTACGTCGGGTGTCTGTGCAGCAGTGGGTGCTGCCCGCATGGGAATAAAGACAATGCTTGTTGATTCAGGTAATTGTTTGGGTGGAATGGCGACAAAGGGACTCATAGGTCCGTTTATGACATGCTATGATGCCGCCGGGGAAAATATGATTATACGAGGGCTCTTTGAAGAGGTTGTAAACAGACTTGTGGACAGAGGTGCTGCGATACATCCCAAGGATGTCAGACAGGGGACGGAATTTACTGCCTGGATAAGTGTCGGTCATGACCACTGCACTCCGTTTGATCCGGAAATTCTGAAAATCGTCTTTGAGGAGATGTGTGCTGAAGCAGGTGTAAAACTGCTGTATCAGGCCAATTTCGTCAAGCCGGTTATGAACGGCAGGCGTATAACCGGTGCAGTTCTCTTCACGCCGTCAGGGCTTGAGCGTGTACAGGCAGACTGGGTCATCGATGCAACGGGCGACGGCAACGTGGCATGTGCGGCTGGTGTTCCATATGTCTTTGGCGACGAGAAAACAAAAAAGGTACAACCGGCATCGCTGTTCTTCCGTATTAATAATGTCGATACGGACAGACTCGTTGCCGAGGTCGTGCCTCATCTTCCCGAATTCAGGCGTGTCAATGGTGTCAGTTACCGCTGCCTGCACTGGCGTGTTGCCGAGGCGGAGGCAGCGGGAGAATGGGACTTGGCAAGAAAATCTGTCAATATGTTTCGCTCTGTCCAAAAGGACCAATGGGTCATCAACTGTTCCCGTATACACAATGTGGATCCTACACAGGCTGAAAATCTCACTGCGGCACAAACAGAAGGCCGCCGTCAGGTGCAGGAATTGATGCATTTTTTCCATAAGTATGTTCCAGGTTGCGAAAACGCCACTTTGATGGGGACCGGTGCGGTGATGGGTATCCGTGAGTCAAGACATATAACAGGCGATTATGTCCTTCCAGTCCAGAGTCTGATAGACGGGATTATCCCTGATGATGTCGTGCTGTTGTCCGCTAACTCTATTGACGTGCATGGCGCACAAGGTGGTCCGGCTGGCGGATTGTATATGCCTATCAAGAAAAACATGTATGGCCTGCCATATAGGTGTCTTGTCCCGAAAGATATCGACGGGCTCCACGTGACCGGCCGTTGTATCTCTGCTGATTCTGCGGCTGCAGGGGCTGTACGTGTCATGCCGCCGGCAATGGGACTCGGACAGGCCTCCGGCATTGCGGCAGCACTATGTATAAAGCACGGCGTCAAAGCCAATGAATTGGATTATGCTGATTTAAAGAAGGAATTGCTGAATCAAAAGGTTTATTTGTGATTCCTGATTTTTCACACTGTTGCTGAAGGTCTATAACATACCCGATGCTTAAATTGAGATGCGGGTCACTCCTCCATACTTTTTTCGGCGTCAGCTATCGCTTCTTTATGTCCTCTGACAGCCTCAAAGGGGGAAAATTGTGCCGCTCGTGACTTCAGTGGCATGCGCGGATGCTTTATCTTTGACGGCTCAAAATGTGGCAGGTCAATGATGTCGTCGTAATTTTCGTCAGTGATTTTCCGCATATTGTTTTCTCTTCTTTCTGTCGTGTAAGACTATTTTTACTGCCGGATGAATTAATTATATCAGTTCTTTAAAATCACATTTGTCCGGCATTTTACTTCAGGCTTTCAGTTGTTGCAAATGTGATGATGGCTGCCGCTATACCCGTCTGGGGGATTACTTGTATCGTTGTCCCTGTTCGGTTCAGAAGTATATGCTGATATATTTTCAATTCCATGGGATGGAATGTAAGTTCTATTGCTTGGAATGTAAGTTCCAGCCTATGGAACGGAAAACTTGTCGGGCTGAAGCGACACATTATTCCTCCTGAATCAGGGCGGAATAAGATGTGTTTAATCCATCCGACTTTTTTTCTTATATTCTTTAGCTGCTTTTTTGTATTCCTTGCGCCATTGCGGGGAAGCCATCAGTCGGGCGAAGACTGTGCCTGCAACGAGGCGTGCTGCATCAAGGTCAGACTGATAGTGATAGCCGACAATAGCCCGGCTCTGTCCCAACTCATAGCCGGTTTTGAAGATTTCGTTCTGATGCTCCGGAGCGATGGAAGCCAGCAGCAAAGCCGATGTCCAATAACGGATGGTGTGGCCGGAGGGGTAGGAAGTCCAGTCATTGGCGTCTTCGTGGCTGGGAACGGGTGTGTGCTCGTTAAAATACTGATACGGACGCTGACGGTGGTAATAGTCCTTTGCCTTTGTGATGCTCAACCGCGCCGTGGCGTATGTCCTGTGCAGAAAGCTGGACAGGATGGGATATTTCTCAGGCGTGAGGTCGCACTTCATGGCGCGGCCAAAGCGTTGCATGATGTATCTTATTGTTATGGACGTGTCGGCTACGGCAAGTTGTCCGCGTTTGGTGTCGCGAAGTCTTTTACCTTCCTCATATACGCAACTGTCGTTGTAGAAAATAGGGTCGCTCGGTTTGGGAGCTTCCGGCAGGAATGTGATGACGTCGGGCAGGTCATCGGCGGTGAGAAAATATTTTGCTTTTTCAACAACGTTGCCATGCTGTGCGAAAATGCTGACTGTGGCAAGTGAGAAGAGAAGGCATAGATAATAGCGTCTTTTCATTATAAATAATTTAGTGGTGTTAATGTCTGTATTTGTTCACGATGGCAACCAGTCTGTCCATGTTGTCCTGATTATTGGCGGCGAGGATACCATAGTGCTTGTCAAAGGTCAAGGCTTGTCCGTCTAAGTTCGCAATTACGCCACCGGCTTCCTGCACTATCAGTGAGGCTGCCGCATAATCCCACATGCTGAGCTGGTATTCAAAATAGAGTTCGCAACGTCCTGCCGCCAGATAGCATAACTCCGGGGCACATGCGCCAAAACGGCGGATGTCATTACACTGCATGAATGTTTCTTTGATAATGTCGGAGCAGATTTCCGCATATTCCTTGTGATAATTTGACAGTGCAGTACACATGATGCTGTCTTGGAAATCCCTGCCAGAGACATGTATCCGTTTTCCGTTGCAGTAAGCGCCTTTTCCTTTTTCCGCTGTATACATCTCGACTGTTGCAGGTAAATAGACCACACCGTGGGTAATGTCGTTAAAATGTTTTAGTCCGACACATATGGCACATTGGTCAAGCCCCCGACTGTAGTTTGTCGTACCGTCTATGGGGTCAATAATCCAGGAAAATTCTTTAGTACTGTCCCACAGGTCCTTTTCTTCGCACATAAAGCCGCTTCCGGGAAGAAGCGACGACAGTTTTTCGCACAAAAAATTCTGGACGGCGATGTCCGAGGAAGTCACGATGTTGGAATATCCGTTTTTTTGTTCGACATCAAAGGAACGGGTGTCCATGAATTTTGCAGATTCATGGACGATATTCACGATGTTCTGAAGCAATAGATTCTCCATAGTTAATTATTTGAATGTAACAACAAAACCATCACCCCTGAGGTTCGCACCGACACAATATTGAATGGCGGTGGGAGAGAAGCGTTCTATAAAGAAATGATGGCAGTGGCCGCTTAAGATTCCTTTCAGATTCTTTTGTTCTTTAAGCCATGAGGTAAATTCCAGGGTCGTCTTGTCTGCACGTTGACTGACTGAAATCCGTCTCCATTCTGCGTCTGGTTCGACATTGGAGTATGTGGGTCTCTTGAGTTTGTTCAGCTGGTCTGTAATCTCATTGGGCGCTCCGCAAAGGGCGACATTGGGCCTTTTCTTGGTCATGTTGTGCTTGCAATGCTCTGGCGTATAGAACGGTATATGGCACAGAAGGATGACGGGTAAGCCTCTCTGCATTTCTTTCTCTACGAATGCATGTTGCTCCTCTGTGATATAAAAATATGAATTGTCTATATTGACAAAATTTATGTCGTTAATAATCCTTGATGAGTAGACGATATTGTTTGGATATACCGATTGCACAGTGTCGATGCTTCTTGCTTTGTATTCGGCATTGTGGTTGGCTTCCTGTAGGTATATATTAAACTCGTGGTTACCCACAGAGGTCATCCAGTCGCCGGTATTGTAATAAGAGGCAGTCAAGTCAAGATTGGCCTCGGTGATAAAGTCAAAGATGTCGCCGGTGTGTATCAGTTGTAGATGATGCTCTTTAGCATACTGGATGGATGCTGATAAGAAATACTCTCCCCACGGATAGAGACTATAGCGCTTTGCCGCAAGGAAACGCTTCAGTTCATCATCCCTGTCGTCTACTCTCACGAGGTGAGTGTCTGATATATGCAATGCCTTTAGAGGTGTAGGGACGCCAACGGGTATCTCAATTTCTTGCAGATTCAATGCATTGAAGGATACCTTTCTTGTCACTTCCGCATGTACCGATTCCGGTAATTGGCTCGTTGCCAATACGCCGGCGGCACCCGCAAGAGACTCTAAGAAATTTCGTCTATTCATCATTATGGTAATTATCAAGTAAGTCTGGACGCAAACGTTTGGTTCGTTCCATGGATTGTGACAACTCCCAATCTTTTATTTTGGCTTCGTTACCGCTGAGAAGAATGTCAGGAACTTTCCAGCCGTTATAATCGGCAGGTCTTGTATAGATGGGCGCTGCAAGCAGATTGTCTTGAAAGCTGTCTGACAATGCGCTTTGGTCATCACCGATTACACCTGGAATTAACCTGACGACAGCGTCTGCAATAGCCGCAGCAGCAATCTCTCCGCCAGTCAAGACGTAATCGCCGATGCTGATTTCCTTCGTGATAAGATGCTCCCGGATGCGATAGTCTATGCCTTTGTAATGTCCGCAGAGAATAATTAAATTCTCACATAACGAAAGGTTGTTTGCCATAGGCTGATTAAACAGTTCGCCGTCAGGACTTGTGAAGATGACTTCATCGTAGTGCCGCTCAGCCTTTAGTCGGGTGATGCAATTATCTATGGGCTGACATTGCATGACCATGCCAGCGAAACCTCCATAAGGATAATCGTCTACGCGTCTGTGTTTGTCTTCTGTATAATCTCGTAAATTATGGACATATATTTCAGCAAAACCATTTTTCTGCGCCCGCAAAAGAATAGACTGATTGATAAATCCGTTCAGCATCTCTGGCAAAACTGTTATGATATCTATTCTCATGTTTGTACTTGGACTTTTTGTGTTACAAAAGTAATCATAAATGAAAGAAAAACTTTAAATTTGGCACAAAAATAAGCATATATGGAAGAGAATGAGAAAATTTTGGCGCTACGTGAGCAGTTGCACAAGCATAATTATCAGTACTATGTGTTGAATACTCCTTTAATTAGTGACCAGGAATTTGACCAGATGATGCACGAGTTGCAGCGCCTGGAAGAGAAACATCCTGAAATGTTTGACCCCAATTCTCCCACACAACGTGTAGGTAGTGATTTAAGTCAGGATTTTCAGCAGGTACGACACAAATACCCGATGCTTTCTCTTGCCAATACTTATAACAGAGATGATGTCAGAGATTTTTACCAGCGCGTCAGCGAGGGCTTGCACGGCGCACCTTTTGAGATTTGTTGCGAACTTAAATTCGACGGCCTTTCTATCTCAATAACATATGAGAACGGTGTTTTGATGCGGGCGGTGACGCGTGGTGATGGTGTCCAAGGTGACGATGTGACGAACAATATCCGCACAATTCGCTCTATTCCTTTGCAATTAGATGCCAATAAGACGTGGCTGCCAAACTTTGAGGTACGCGGTGAGGTGCTTATGCCGTGGAAGAGTTTCGACAGACTCAACAAAGAGCGTGAGATGCGGGAAGAACCGTTGTTTGCAAATCCCAGAAACGCTGCTTCGGGTACTTTGAAAAGCAAAAACAGTGCTGTTGTTGCTGAACGTGGTTTGGATGCATACTTTTATTATTTGTATGGTGAGAGCCTCCCTTCCGATAGTCACTACGATAACATAAAGAAACTGGGCGAGTGGGGATTTAAGATTTCTGATGCGATGAAATGTGTCCAGACACTGGACGAGATATATGAGTTTATTGACTATTGGGATGCTGAGCGAAGTCATTTGCCTGTTACGACTGACGGTATTGTCTTGAAAGTTAACTCCGTGAAACAGCAACAGGAACTTGGCATGACGGCTAAGAATCCACGATGGGCGATTGCATATAAATTCCAGGCGGAAAGGGCGTGTACACGTTTGAATAATGTCGTTTTCCAGGTTGGGCGCACTGGTGCAGTGACACCCGTGGCTGAGATGGAGCCGGTGCTGCTGGCGGGTACTGTTGTCAAACGTGCGTCGCTGCATAATGCTGATATCATGAATAGTTTCCAGTTGCATTATGGTGACTATGTCTATGTTGAGAAGGCAGGTGAGATAATTCCCCAGATCGTCGGCGTGGATGAAAGCCGCCGTAATTACGAAGGACAGGTCATTCCGTTTATCTCTGTATGTCCGGAATGTGGTACTCCACTGGTCAGATACGAAGGTGAGGCGGCAAGTTTTTGTCCTAACGACAATTCGTGTCCTCCGCAGATAAAGGGCCGAATAGAGCATTTCATCAGCAGAGATGCCATGAATATAGAGTTTCTTGGTCCTGAGACGATAGAGGAATATTTTAACCGAAACCTCATCCACGATTCGGCAGATTTGTATAATTTGCAAGTGTCACAGCTGTGCGGCGCAGATGGCAGTAAACTGAAATCTGCACGTAAAATCGTAGAAAGTATTCAAAAAAGTGTTACAACGCCTTTTGACAAATCACTCTATGCTTTGGGTATCCGTTTCGTAGGAAAAGTGGTTGCCAAGGCTCTTGCCAAACATTTTCGAACCCTTGATGCACTTCAGAATGCATCACTTGAAGAGTTGCTTGAGGTTGACGGTGTCGGAAATGTTATTGCCGAGAGTGTTATGCGATTTTTCCGTGATGATCGCAACCGCATGCTGATAGGTAAATTGGAAATGGCCGGTATAGATTTTTCTATGCCGGAGATGGCTGAAAGTGCAAGCGATGCACTTTCAGGTAAAAGCATTGTTATAAGTGGTGTATTCAAACACCATAGTCGTGAGGAATATAAAGAATTGATTGAACGGCATAGTGGGAAAAATGTCAGCAGCATATCCTCCAAGACATCGTTTATACTTGCCGGTGAGAACATGGGGCCCTCTAAACTTCAGAAAGCACAATCCCTGGGTGTAACTATTGTCACGGAAGATGATTTCCTGAAGATGATAGGTGAGGAATAAAAAAATGTTGTAAGCTTGTTATCAGCTTACAACATAATTGCTTACAGTATATCAGTGATCCCGTTGGGATTCAAACCCAAGACCTTCAGAACCGGAATCTGACGCTCTATTCAGCTAAGCTACGGGACCAAAACGACCGCAAAATTAACGAAGAAAAATGAACTGACAATCAATCTGAGGACATTTTTATTGTTTAATTCTCTTTTCTCCGTCTTGTATGTAAAAACTTCCGACAGGGATGTTGTGAATTTCTTGTCCTGACAGGTTGTATGTTTTATGGTTGCCTGTTGTTCTGTTTACACGTGTGGTTTTGATGCCTGTGTTCTCTGGCGGCCATTGCAGTGTGACATATAAGGGGCGGTGATCAGAGATTTTAGGCTCGTTGACTACGACTTGTTTGAGAATTTTGATGCCGTCATCCTGGATATTGCCTTTATATACTGCGATATAGTCAATACAACTTGTAGGTGTCGTGGCAGGGTATGTGCTTTGTGTCTCATTAGATAATATCTTGAAATTTTTCTTGAATGTTATCATTTCTGATGACGTGGGTTTGCAGTTAAAATCTCCAGCTATAAAAAACGGTTTGCCGCAGAGTCTTGCCTGTTCTAATATGATGCTCATTGCATTAATCCTGTTTGCTTGTGTTTTGTGACACAGGTGTGTGCATGCGAAATAGTAGTCTTCAAATTCGCATATCAGCAATGCCCTGGCTTCTTGTCCGGGCAGCGGGACTCTTTTTACGCTCAGGGGAGTTTCTTTGCTGAGTATGCCAATGCCGTATGAGCCGCCCTTGTAGGCAATAGTTCTGCCGTAAGTAGCTTTCATTTGCGAATATTTCCCTAATTCGGCAGCCTGGTATTTTGCGCTCCTGCCGTTGCAGCTGTCCAATTCCTGAACGGCAATGACATCAGGGCTGCAGGCGGCTATGACACCGGCAGTCTGTTCTTCATTAGTGACATTGTCAGAACCGGCACAATGATGTGTGTTGTATGACATAATGCGTAATGTCTGACTTGTGCATATGTCAGCACAGGTCAAGAAAAATATGGCTGCGCAATAAATATACTTTGTCATGATTAATTATTATTAGAAAGTTGTTCGATAATTATGTTTATTTCATGTTCCATGCGGGGCACTGCTATAAGCCTGTAGCCGGGCAGTTCAGGGTGCAATACTACAAGGTGTATATGGCTGATGCTTAAGCCGTAATTCTTTTCAAGCATATATCTGTATAGGTTCTGTTGTAGGCAATAATGGCTATATGCCGTGTCTGTCAGATGCTCCAGTCCGTTAATGCCGTTGGCCCATGTGTTGATTTCCGCAGGGTCTATGCGGTTGCTTCTTTTCCAGTCATACATCTCGTATGTCCCGTCGGCGCACGAGCATAACAGGTCGATTGTGCCAGCCATCTTCGCATCGCAGTCATAGACGCACCATTCTGTCCTGAATGGGGTGTATCTCGTATTTTTGTCAAATGCCTTGAAGTATTCCCATTCTGTGGCAATGTTTATGTTTTTCCGTAGGTGTACATACTCTCCGTCGTATGTCACCGCACAATCCAAGTCCGCTTCTTTTTTTTCGTTCAGGTATATTTCTATCTGTTTGTGCAGAAATGTCCCTGATTGTGACGCTATAGCACCTTTAGCGCTCCATTCCTCGCGCATCTTTGCGGCTGATACCTCGTCACCGTTGCATTTTTTCAGACTCCAGTATGTTGCGTCAAACGGCGAGAAAAACTTGCTGATGACGGTACTTACAGGTGTCAGCATACCTATGCCGTCTACGGTATAGGTATGCGTGGACTCTTCAAAGTGGATATGCCTGTCCTGCTCGAAAGTGATGGCAGAACCGTCGATATTCTGATGCGTCATGAGTTAAATTTATCTGATAAAATGCATCGGTTCCCAGTCCTCCAGTTTGGGGTGTACTTTGCCGCTGAGGTTCTTGAGCATCCAGGCCATGTTGCGGGCCATGGTGCGCATGGTCTGCATGCCTTCTCTGTCCTGTTGCACCTCGCCCTCTTCACGGCCATAGGCAATATTCCAGTATTGTGAACTCACAATAGGCATGTTCAGCATGTGGAACGGCATATTCATAGTCTGGAAGGTTGCAGTGGCACCGCCTCGTCTGCAGATGGCGATATTTGCGACGGGTTTGAAGGCAAAATATTGATTGCCTGAATACAAAGCCCTTTGCAGAACAGCCATCAAGGCACCATTGGGTTGCCCGTAATATGTAGGGCTGCCAATGACAAACGCATCGGCCTCTTTTGCCTTTTCCGAAAGGTGGTTGCAGATATCGTCATCGAAGACACATTTGTTACTGTTGGTTCTTTTGCAGGTGTTGCAGGCCATGCAGCCTCTGACTGGTTTGTTGCCTATGTGGATGATTTCCGTCTCAATACCTTCAGCATTAAGTGTTTTTGCAGTCTCGCTCAGTGCAATGTAAGTGTTTCCGTGGCTTCTTGGACTGCCGTTTATTAATAGTACTTTCACAATCTGTAATTTTTTTTGTCACACAGGTTTGAACGTTGTTTGCTGGATGCCTGTGATGTTGTTTTTGTAGATAACTATTTTTTCTCAAATCCTACAGGGTTGTTCATGATGGGGAGGTGCTTTTCCGTGAGTCCCAGTAGAGTGCGTATGCCCTCAGTGTCGTGTGTTGCGCGTGGCACTGTGGCCAGACCTGCGCTCTGACAGTAGAGGTTGATGTTTTCTGAGACGTTGCCTGCATCGACACATCCCATTTGTACAGCCTTCTCGTCGTATCTTCCGAATTTCTCAAAATCTATGACCATGAGCAGTGACACGGGGGCATCAAGTACGAATGTCTGTCTGAAACTTTTCTTGCCGTTGGGCGCTTTGTTGCCTCCGCCGGCCATGAGTTCCCTGTTGTCTCCCTTGGCTTTCTCAACAAGTGTATTCTCCTTGGCATTGTATTCGTACACACCATCTTTGGTAAAGACGAAAAGACGTATTTCCTGACGGTTCATAGCTGTGGGGGATGTCAGTCTTCCGTCGGCCCTGTTGATACCTGTCGCCGCCCAGCACAGATTGCTGATTTGCTGCAGTGACAGTGTCTTTGTTTTGTCAAAATTTCTTACGGAGTGACGTTGTTGCAGCGTCCGGGTAAGCGACAATGTGTTTTCTTTCATGTCGGGTGCGGGAAGCCTGATGTCTTTTGCGTTGATGACGGTCGCACACTGTATGAAAAGTGCTGACAGTAATAAGATGGTCTGTTTCATTTTTTTTATATAATGGTTATCTCTTATTGTGCAAAGATACGATTATTTTTTGATTTCCAGTCATGTGTTTTTGCTGTCCGCAAAAGCCTTTGCGGGGATATGTGTTGCAGTGCATCGTGATACGCCGATATGTTTTCCGTTCCATTGGATGGAACATAAATTCCACGGGATGGAACTTACATTCCATAGGCTGGAACTGAAGACTTGACGGCGCAGGTTGTGTTGTCCTGACGCTGTGTTCGGATTTATCTTGCGAGAGAGAACCGCATACTGAAGCCGAAGTCCTGTGTGGTGGTAGGATAGGAGCTTGATGTCAACAGTGGCTTGGTTGTCTGATAGTCGTAATACGCACTCATTGTCAGCAGTTTGCTGAGGGTGTATTCGGCTGTGAATGACAGTTTGATGGCCTTGTTTCCGCTGGTGGCCTGGGATGTCTCGGTGAGAATGTCACGGTTGATGGCACTTTGGTCGCGGAAGGAGAAGTCCAGACGCAAGTTGAGTGCATTGTTCATGCCTGTCTGTTGGGTGGTATTGTCCTCTTTGGCTTCGTTGTCTTCGTCTTTGTTGATGCCCTTGACGTTGCTCTTTTTCTTCTTTTTGTTCTTGTTTTTTGCGGCAGTGGCTTTCTGGTTGGGCGATTTGAAGATTTTCAGGTCATTGATTTTATATCCCATACCGACGACGATATCTTTTGACACTGCTTCGGTCATCTTCAGTGAGGTCATGCTCAGGGTCAGCACTCTTGTGCGGTTGTATCGCAGGGAGAAAGTCAGGTCGTTCTGAAGCGTTGCCGTAACGCCAAGCAATGGGGAAAATGCCTCGTTGATGGATACGGTGTTGACATTATACATGCTGCTTGGCAGTGTGGCGTTGGTGCTGGCGTCGATGACGAAGCCGAGACCGCCCATGTAATCCATGTATGTGCTGTAACTATTGTATGAGCCAATAGAAAAGATACTCTTGTAGCCGTGGTCGATGTTGAGTGACTTGAAGTGTTTTTTGATACCGGGCAGTTTGGCGAGACCGCCGTAAGACAGTGTCCAGTTGGGCAGCATTCTCGCCAGTGACGGGAAGATGTCAAGCGGAGAACTGGTGTTGCCTCCGCAATATGCGGCGAGGAAGGCCGGAATCATTACATCTGAGGAGTATTGGCTGATTGTGCCGTTGGCGGGGTCGAAAGTCTTGCCGGCATGCTCACTGCCCGCAGGATAAACGGCATTGGCATATTGTGCTTCGACACGTTTCTGGAATGTCGGCAAGTAGCTGATGAATCTGCTGAAAGTCTTGCTCTTGTATCCGTTGTCAGCATTGCCTGTGTTCTCAAATGCTGATTTGATGCTGATGGTCGTCATATTGAACGAACCGCTTTGTGTGACGGGACTGTTCTCAAAGGTGTAGAAAATACTCTTGGAACGGTTCATCGTACGTGTGGCGTTCATGTCGATTTTCAGTCCGGCGATGGGTTCCAATACAGCGTTGACCTGAAAATCCTTGTTACTGCTTGTAGCTGCAGCGTTGGAGATACTATCATTGTCGAGTAGCCAGCCTCTCTCTCTGGCCTTGTCGATATAGCTGTCGCCGGTGAGACCGAAGGCGAAGTCAAGTCCAGGCGACAGAATGTTGCCCCGACGCTGTCCGAAGAAGTCACCGGCATTAGGCATAAATCCGGGAAGGTTCATGGCGTAACGGTCGGAGTAGCTGATATTGACATTGCGTACCATCATGGCTGTACGTGCGAGGAAACGCAGGCTCTTTGTCATGAAGTTTTCGTTCTCGCCTGTCTTCAGGGCGTTGACGGTGACCTTCACTGTCAGCGAGTCTTTGTTCAAAATCTTGATTGTATTGGAATTGCTGATTTTGTATTTCAGCAGGTAGCGTTTGCCGTCTTTGGTGATACTTCTCACTCGAATTTTACGCGTTTTCAGATTGTGCTGCAATACAACCGTACTATCCATGCTCAGAGCGACTTCTTTCTCGAATGTTCTCTTGGTCTTGGTTTCTTTCTTGTTTTTGGCGCTTGTTTTGCCCGCGGCTTTTACGGCGTAGTATCTGTTAGTTTTTTGCAGATAAGGCACCTTGTCGTATAAGTCTTCAAGATTAAGCCTTCCGGTAATACGGATGTTGCGGTTGTTGTTGATGGTATTGCCCAGAGTGCTGTTGTCTTCCAACTTTGTGCCGCGCTCCCAACCATAGGAGGAATCATAGCTGAAATCAGATGATATCCATGTAAACGCGGGAATTAGTTCAAGAGGCAGTTTCCAGCCGAAGTTGAATGACTGGGAGTAGGTGAGCGGTGTTCCCCAATGCTTCACACTGTGCCAGACGGAGTCTTTCCACATTTCATAATCATCAGTGTATAGACTCTTGTTCTGAACATAAGGCTCAACAATCTCTGCATTGGTAGCCGTAGAGAGTGAGGCGTGTATGTTGTTTGTAATGTCCCATGTGACGTTCATCCTTCTGTTCCACAGGAAATCGCTGCTGAAACTTAAAGGTATGGACTTGTCCTCAAGGTTGTCCATGTCTCTTTCCTGCAGCTCATAGTAGGTGCGCGTAATTTCTGAACTCATGGACAGATTTTGCGGCAGCCAGTTTATCTGGAACTCTTGCAGGATTCTGAGCCAGCCTTTTTTGTCTTGAAGGTTTTTGAAAGGTGCGAATGGCTCAAAGGTAGGTGCATAGTCGTAGTTGGCGTTAAGCTTCCATGCGTCGTTGCGCTCCCACATGGTAGTCTCACCGGAGGAGAAGAGGTGACTGTGGGAATAACTTACGCTGAAGTTGGCAGGGTCATATGGCATCGGATGAGTCTTGGATGCGATGTCAACCTTGACATTGCTTATACTGAAATTCTTGCTTGTAGTGACGGTGTTGACGATATTCTTCAGTGAATCTTTCTCGCGACTGCTCGGGAGGGCACTGAGGGCATCGTCCAGTTTCATGTCAGTGTCAAGGGGATTGTATTTGGGCACAATCTTGTCTTTGCTGTAAGAATAATATATAGGTGCATTTACCTTAGCCTTTTCGGGGAAGAGCTTGCCTAATTGGATGCTGGAGGTAATGCCGTATGAGTAGAGATTGCTGTTCCTGCGTTCGGTTACACCTTGTTCCAGTCCGCCGAATCCGCTGGTCTCGATATGCGTATTGGCGGATATCGTTGCCAAATCGGAAATCTTGATATCAAGTTTAGCTCTTGCTGCCATACCGCCATCTTGGGAATAATTCTGCAGACGTAATTCGTTAACCCATACCTCTACCTGTTTGTTCTCGTGGGAATTATTCCTCACACCAATCATCAGGGTTTTGATATTACCGAGTGAAGGATTACCCATGACGGTTATTTTATTGTTAGGCTTGTTGGGGTCGTAGTCATAATATGGCACAGAGTAAGAGGCCAGTCCAAGCGCTTTCTGTTTGTTGCGCTCGCGCTTTAAGTCTGTAAAGAGAGAGAGGTCGATATCCAGCATATTCTCTTCAGGCCATACCTGTTGGCAGTCAGTAGTGCTATAACGGTCGTAGTGACCTGCCGCCGTGAGCTTCAATGGAATATCATATTCATAATAATTGTTTTTATAGTCAGTACCGATTCTGATAAATACGCTGGTCTCGTAGTCCTTGAGGGTCAAGTCGCCGGAAAGCGCATTGGCATGTGCAAACATCTGAATGTGTTTGTATTGGCGCAGGTCAAGGTTATAATTCTTATAGACAGCCCGGCTCTCGTTTGCCGGAAGTCTCTTGACGGTGATGTTGAGCGCCTGTTCATTGTTTTCGGTAAGTTGGCTTTGTGTGCGGTCAATGACAGGAGAGATGCCAGGAGGCAAGATGTAGTTGACGGGAGTTTTAGTGTTGTTCTCCTGAATGTTGACGGCGGCGACATCCAGTGTTCCTTGGGCGGTCTGGTTGGCTCTGCCATTGAGTGACAAATCATAATTACGCCATTCTCCGCGTACGAGTTCCAGCGTTCCAAAACGCAAAACAATGGGATTTTCAAAATTAGTGAGGAACATACGTATGAAACGTATGCTGGAGAAGTCGTTAATGTTGCCTTTCTTACTTTTGTACTGCTCCAATGGTATGCGGAAAAGATACCAGCTTATGCTCTCAGTGTTGCCGTTGCGGAGAGGGACTTTGGCCTGGCGGCTGTCAACAATATATCCAGCTCCGACTTTCATGCTGTCAGGAGCGAGTCGTACACGGTATTCATAATAATTATTGTATTCGTTCAGTGTATAATCTTGGTTGATGTCTTCTGCATCGGGGATAGTCTTGTATGCCGTACTGTAGCTTTCTGGAGAATTATCAGAATCGACGGAGTTGCCCTCAGGATTGTTGATTTTCTTGTAACGGTCCATGATGGATACCCTTTTCTCGTCGTAGTCTGAGCCGCGGAAATAATGGTAGTCGTCGCCTGCGGGGTCTTGGGCGAGAGAGTCATAAACGGCTTGACTGACTTTTCCCTGAATGCCGGCGAGAAAATCTTGATATATAGCGAAGTTCTTTTCCTCATCACTGGTCAGACCATTGTAGCCGATATCTTGCCTGCTGCGTGAGCCGCTGCTGGTGTTGAAAGCATAGGTTACGGTGTTTTCTGTTGGGATGCGTCCCCAAGTGCTTTCCATGTAGTTTTGTGAACCATCGGTAGGCATTCCGCTTTCGTAGAATTTGTTGCCGTCTTTAAGAATATCCTCGCTGATGTCTCCAAGGTCAAAATAAAGTTCACCGCCATGTTCGCCAGCCGTACCTCTTGTGTATATGAAGGGATCCATCATCCAGAACTCGATGTATTCAATGTTGGCTGTCTCAAAATCTGTTGTCTCCAACGCACGCATCATACCGCCCCAGTGCTCTTTGGGATTTTGCAGTTTGCCGTTGACGTCAAGGTTGGTATTAAGGTTGTAAGGACCTCTTTCGTTGGGATAGTATGCGAGGTTGAGGATGTTCAGGGTAGAGGACTCGCCGACAGTCAGTTCCTTGTTAGGGAACAACTCTGTGCGGTATACTTCTCGCACATAATGGTTACTCAGTTGATTGAGGTCGCTCTTAATGTGTCCTGGGGTTAGAGATGAACTGCGACGTGTGAACATCGGGTCGATATTGTACCAGCTGAGCAGGGAGCGGTTGTAGCCGTAGCGCACGTCATTGCTATAAGTCGCCTCATTAAAGAATAAAGGACAACTGCTTATTACCCAGTCTGTCGGTGAACTGATATCAATGGCACTCTTTGTGTTTTCAAAGTCGTCAATATACGAAGCATTGCCTTGGCTCTGGGAATTTGCCCCGGTAAAGAGTTTTGCAAATTCGGCTGTGAAGTTAATAGAGGAAGGCATGGTGATGTTTATAAACGGAATTTTATCTATAAGGTCGGTCAGCCATTGGCTATTTTGCTTCCACGACAGGCTCAGTCCCATAATGGTATTGCTCAAAGGCTCGTTACCCATTGCCACTTTAGACGTAAGCGACTGTTCTGTAAGGTGCATCAATGTGCCACCTAAGATAAAGTTCTTGTTGAAATCATACTGCCAGTTCAAGCCCAGCATGGTCTTGCGCTCCAAACTTTCTCCTGTACTTTCCAGGCTGACATTGACAGCTGTTCCAGCGTCAATGATGCTTTGGTTAAGAATCGTGACCTCGCCTGTGCCGTAGTTTACGCTATAGTCTATGTTCTCGGTCAAAGTAACGCCTCCCGCAGTCACTACCACACTTCCGCGTGGTACATTGACTGCGCCTAATGAAATGACGTTTCCGCCTGAAGAGCCTTTGTATTGTCCTGTAAGGATAAACTTATTCTTTTCTGTGATTTGCTTGGCAATGGTTCTTGTAGAATCGTATAGTTCGTTGTACACAAAGTTGTCGCTGATGCTCCGGTCGCCGATGATGTTTTCAAAATATGACCCGAAAGGCTCTGCCGCCGGCAAGAAGACACGACCAGAAGAACGGTCAATGGTGTATCCTTCCACAAAGTCGTAGTAGCCGTTGGGATGCGCATTTTGATTGTTGTCCAGACGGTCCATACCCAATAGTTTCAAGAGTGTCGTGTTCTTGTATTTCTCTGTTGGAAGATATGTGATATACACACCGCTGGTGTCGCTTAGGTACTTGATGTCTAAACGGAATTTGGACCGGTCTATAGAGGAAGCGCCGAGCGAATATACATTTTTCATCATCAAGTCCCAGTTTGCCATAGCCGGTGTGTTTGTGGCGTTCTTCAGTGTTTTGACATACAGACACTCGGTGTTGTCTGTCCTGTCGGTAGAGAACTCGCCGACTTGATATGTCTGTCCACGGTATGTATATTCGTATGCTACGGCAAGCACTTGGTCTGTTTGGAGTGTGCTTTTCAGTGAGATGTAGCCAAGGGAGGAATTCAGTGTATATTCAGTTTTGTTGAGCAGACGTGCGCTTTCCAGTTTCTCATAGTCAATGCCACCTGTGAATCCGCTGATAGTGCCCAAAGTAGAGTATACTTGGTTGATGACTCTCGCATCGGCGTAACTGGAATTAATGGTAGAGTAGAGGTCATTGGAGTTGTTACAGGGCTGAGTGATACCGTTACTATGCCAATTGCCGTTCCCGATATGACTGCTTTCTGCCAAGTCTGTAAAGCCGATGATGTTTCGGGTATTAGTCGTTGTGTTGTTTTTGTTTGTTACCCAAACCTCAATGCGGTTGATGGTGATGCCGCTGGTTATGTTCGGCAACTTTGCCAAAGCTTTGTCGTAATTGTCACGGAAGAAATGAGCAAGAAAGAAGTGGCGGTTGGACTCATAGTTATCTGCGCTAATCTCAAATGTCGTCATCTGGTCTCCGCCAGAGGAAGATACGCTTTTGCTCACACCTTTTTTCTGTGACACGACAGTCTGTAACTGCAATTTGCCAAATTGAAGGTCTGTTCGGATACCGAATAAAGAACTTGAACCGCGCACCAAGGAGTTGTTAGACGGGAAACTGACATTTCCGGCTTCAATCAATTTGACGATTTCGTCTTCTTTTCCATCATATTGCAGTTTCAGGCTTTTAGCGTCAAAGTCAAAAGTTGCTTCGGTGTTGTAGTTCAAGTTGAAATTCATTTTGTCACCGATCGTACCCAACACACTCAGATTGACTTGCTCGTCAAAATCCAAGCCTGTTGTTTTTCTGTTGCGTATTGGAAGGCTGGGATTGTCTACGCTTTTCTTGTTCAACCCGAATTTGATTTCAGCTGATCCTGATGATTTAATCTGTACACCGCCGGGACCGAAGATTTTTTCTGCCGGTCCGAGACTGAACTGCATGTTTGTGAAGCTAAATTCTTTTTCCTCCTTGTTGTCAAACGCCTCTTTGTTTTTGTTGGCGTAATATTGCCGCATGGACCGTTGGATGCTCCATTCTTGATATTCCTGTGGTGTCATCATGAATGGCGTGTTCATGTATCCGCCGCCGATTTTCGTGCCAATCAGATAATTGCCTGAATGTTCGTCATATTCTTCTTCCTCCTTGATGTTGTCAGGGTCTTTCAGGTCCGCCATTTTCTTTTTGGTGTCATCCAGTGTTATGGGCGTGGTTGTCTTTACGGGGAAGCGCGGTTTGCTTTTCTTAGTTGTGTCGGCTGGTGGATTTGTCGCCTCTGCCGGACGTGGGAGGGAAGAAGGTGTATATGCCCATGCAAATCCTCC
This sequence comes from uncultured Bacteroidales bacterium, assembly GCA_902766625.1. GTDB lineage: Bacteria > Bacteroidota > Bacteroidia > Bacteroidales > Bacteroidaceae > UBA6382. The sequence continues at coordinate 24,992 of CACXEH010000059.1, forward strand.
CAATAGCATGAAAACGACTGTTATTAAGAGAAAATGTATCGGCAAAAGTGGTAGATGAAAATACTTTCTTCCGCTCTTCATGATGTTGTCAGATTGCTTTGAGCGCCAACTTGATAAGTTCTTCTGTGCTGACGTCGGGATGACTGTCCATGATGGCTTTGACAGCTTTCTTTGTCGGTGCAGGCGCAAAGCCGAGCATCGTGAGTGCCTGTACGGCTTCTTTGATTTTTTCTTCCGCCTCCGGGGTTATCTTGCTTGCTGTCTCCATTTCAGGTGAAAGCATTGCATCGCCCTCAAACACAGGTATCTTGTCTTTCAATTCAACTATGATGCGTTGTGCGGAGCGTTTGCCTATGCCTTTTATATTGCAGAGCAGATGCTCGTTGCCTTGTGATATCGCTTGGCATAACTCCGCCGGAGATATTGAGGATAATATTGTTCGCGCTGTGTTTCCGCCGATGCCGCTGACTGAAGTCAGATCCAGAAACAGGTTTCTCTCATCCTGAGATGCAAAGCCGAACAGCACCCATGCATCCTCACGGATATTCTCATAAATGTATACCTTGGCTTCTTCTTTACCTTGAAGGGCTGTGTAGGTATATAAAGAAATATTGATGTCGTATCCGACACCATTGACATCCAGAATCACTTTTGCAGGTAACAGCTCAGCGATTCTTCCATTCAAATAGTCTATCATCGTTAGTAAGGCTGTAATATATTACATCTTTAATAACGTATGTTTTTTCTTTTTATTATATGATTACTTATAAATTTTATGTAAACTCCAAACGGTCATAGAAAATGGCGGTTACAATCTCTTTTCGTGTGGACGTAACCGCCTGTTTATATCTGTCTTAAGGATGTCAGTTATCGTCTGACGTGTTACTTCATCTTGGACGGTTGCCGCCACCGCTATTGCTACTTGTGTAGGACGAGAGGGTGACGCTGGTCCCGCCGCTGACAGTTGCATCCGTATATGCGACACCATCAAAACTGCTTGTGCCACTTGAGACGGTGACGTTTCTCTTGAGCGTGGGCGTGGATGCAGCAGAGACGACAATTGATCTGCCTCCGCTGGACGGGGTCTTGAAGGCAAAGGTCTTGCCACCGTAGGTCATGGCATACCATGTGCTGCTGTTCCATGATGAAACTGAGTAGCACGACTGAGTCAGGCTGGCACCTGACTCCAGTCCGCCTATGGCAACGAGTGTTCCGCCTCTGACATAGAGTTGTTTCTTGTCTTCGGAGTTTGCATCGATTGCCACTTCGGGCGATGACGCGCCGATAGCGAAAACAAGGCCGTTCTCAATATAGCAATTGCCGTTGGCGTCGATACCGTCATTGTTTGTCGCACGGGCATAGACGTAACCGCCATTGATGGTCAGGTCTTGACCTGAGTTTATGGCATCGTCGTAGGCATTCACGGTAATTTGTCCACCTGTGATGTCAAGCGTGTTCTTGCTCTCAATGCCCTCACCGTTATGGCCGCTGGTGGTTACATTGACAGAACCTCCGCTGATGGCGATAGCGCCGCTGTAGTTGTAAGTCGTTTTTCCGTTTACTTTTCCTGCCTCAGTCTTTAGTCCCGCCTTGATACCTTTGGGCGAGGAGTAGTATTTACTGTCAATATTATCGGTGTTGCCGGTATAGTTGGTATTCTCTGTCGTACCATTATTGTAATACAGACCGCCCTCTGTCTTAACGCTGATATTGCCGTCAGTGATAGTCAGGATGTTGTCGCATTTCATTCCTTTGCCGCCTGAACTCAGGGCTGTCAGTGTCAGTGTACCTCCGCTGATGCTTATATTGCCGTCGGCACTCAGGCCACATGCAGCCTTCGTTTCCAGATCTTCGCTGTCCCATTTGCCACTGCCCGCAACAGTCGCATTGATTGTTCCGCCGCTGATTTTCATGTCGCCTTCGCTTTTGATACCTTTTGTGGCTGCAGCAGTACAGTTTAGGGTGATTGTGCCGCCACTTATATATACATTTCCGGAGTCCTCGTCCTCGTGGTCGGTGGTTTCACCTGTTCCTGTCGGGTAAGTATCGGTGTCATCAATGTCGCACTGGATACCATCGTCACTTGTTCCGCTGATGTTGACAGTTCCGCTCTCCATGAGGAAATACTGGCCACAGTTGATACCGTCACCTGCAGCGGAGGTTACATTGACAGTGGCATTCTTGATGCTGATGTATTCGCCGGTCTTGATACCGTGTTTGACGTTGCCGGCAATGTTGAGTGTACCTTTCTGTGCAAACTCAGCATGTCCTTTGATGTAAAGGCAGCCTTTCTGTGAGCCACTTGCGGCATCGGTCAGAGTGTTTGTGGTGCCGGTGACAGGCTTTACTTTGATGCGTTTGCCGTTCTGGATGTGTATAGCAGCACCGCTGTATACGGGTGTCTTGTTGGTCAGTGTGAGACCGTTCAGTTCGAGGGTGGCCTTGTATGACCCCGCCATGTAGAACTCGCCGTCGGTCGTTGTGCCGCTGAGCGTATAGGTAATTTCTTCGGCCAAATCGCTGCTCTGTGTAATGGAGACATGGGCCCCGCTCTGTGTGACGGTCAGATATTGCGCTACATTTCCCGCCACGGTGACAGTGGCTGATGTTCCGCTGTAGTTGACGCTCACGGTGCTGTTGGTCACGTTGCTGTCATCTACTGTCATACAGCTGATGTCGCTCAGCATGAAGGTTTTATTCAGGATGGTCAGTGTCGTGCCGTGGGCATAGGTCATTTCGCCTGTTTGTGAGGATGGGAATTGATAGGTCACGTTGCCCACCTGCACGTTCAGTGTCTGCGCCCTGCCTGCTATTGTCAGGACAAGGGCGGTAATGATGAAAAACCGCTTCGTCATTTCACTATGATTTTATATGTACCTTGTTTTGTCTTGATGATATAGGCTCCGTTGCGCATCTGTTCTTTGCTGACCTTTCTGCCCTGCAGATCATAGATGTCGGTGACATCCTCCATAGCCTTGACCGTCAACTGATGGATGCCGGTTGTCTCGTTGGTGGCGGAGAAGTACATCTTGCTCAGGTTTGCGAGTGTGAACGACTTCGTGCCGGCCGTTAGTGTGGTGCTGCTGATGGTCAGTTTCAGTGACGATACCTTGACAGAAGCCTTTATCCCGTCAGTCGTCATAAAAGTCAGGTATGCGTATTCGTCAGCGTGTACCGACAACGTACCCGCCATGAAGAGGAGAGCCAATAGTAAATGTTTCATATTCGCTATATTGTGTTATGATTAATGTTTCAAGTACAAATGTAATGGAAACGGCCACCATTGTTTCTTAACAAAAGGAGGTTTTTTTTTGACGATTTCACGTATTGCGTGTATTTTGATAACAATATTTAAATTATTTTTGTAAGGCAAAACCGTTATTCGCCAGTGAAACAGACAGATTCATCCCATCCTTATATCCGCAACCTTAAAGCTATTAAGGAGCAGGATGTTGTGGTTATCGACAATATAACAGGCCCGCCGCTTATCGGTGAACCCTATATTGCGCGCGATTGCCTTATCATCGTTTGTCACCGGGGAGAAATCATAAATGACCAGGCGGATGAATTTGCGCTGAAGGCTCACGATATATCCATATTGCTTCCTGACCAGATAGCCATACCTCTTGCTGTTACAGACGACTTCAGTGCAACCAATATTGCCATTTCGCGCGAATTATACCTGACACTGCGCTACCGTTATCCCTATACCCGCTGTGTCTCTCTTTTTCGCCGTCGCCCGCCATGCCATCTGACGAAGGAACAGTACGCCAGCGTGCTTGACCTCGTCAATCTGATTCGCAACATTTCAAAGTCGCAAAGCCCGCATCGCAAAGAGATGCTCATTCAGCTATTGAGCATCTTGATAAACGTGTTGGGTGAATACCACATCGCAAATTATCCTGACGAGCAGGCAGGACGAGAGAGCCTGTTCAGCCGTTTCTATGAATCTATCATAAAATACTACCGTCAATCTCGTCAAATGGCGTTCTATGCCAAACTGCACCATTTGACACCGAAGTATTTTTCCTCACTTATCAAAATGGAAACGGGTATCAGTGCCTCTGAGTGGATAACAAACTATGTCATCACTCAGGCCAAGATGATGCTCGACTCACGCAAGGATATGACGATACAACAAATCAGCCTCTACCTCGGATTCTCAGAACAGGCTTCTTTCAGCCGTTTCTTCAAATTCAAGACAGGAATGACCCCATTGGAATACAGAGGAGGAGAAAAAGCTTAATACCCCTTTTCCCCTTCGGCGATAATTGCAGCAAACAATGTGTGTAAGCATTATCGCGCGGACAAGATGTGCCTTTCATGTCTTTGTAAATAATTTATTGTTGTTGTTATGTGATTCGTAATGTCATTTATTTATTACTTTTGCAGAAGAATACTAACATTAAATTTTGTTTTCGTAATGAATACACAACGTATTATAGCCAATTTGGAAGAGAAACATCCCGGTGAATCGGAGTTTCTTCAGGCTGTAAGAGAAGTCTTATTGTCGATAGAGGATGTGTATAATCAGCATCCCGAGTTTGAAAAAAATAAAATCATTGAGCGCCTCGTGGAGCCCGACCGTATAATTACTTTCAGGGTAGTGTGGGAGGATGACCGTGGCGAATTGCAGGTCAACCGTGGTTATCGTGTGCAGTTCAACAACGCCATTGGCCCGTACAAAGGTGGCTTGCGCTTCCACGCTTCTGTCAATCTGTCTATATTGAAATTCCTGGGCTTCGAGCAGATTTTCAAGAATGCCCTGACCACTCTGCCTATGGGCGGTGCCAAGGGCGGCAGCGATTTCTCCACCCGTGGCAAGAGTGCTGCCGAGGTGCGTCGTTTCTGTCAGGCATTCATGCTTGAACTGTGGCGCAACATCGGGCCCGACATGGATGTTCCTGCCGGCGACATTGGCGTAGGTGGCCGGGAGATAGGCTACCTGAACGGCATGTACAAGAAGCTGACCCGTGAGCACACCGGTACGCTGACAGGCAAGGGTCTGGAGTATGGCGGTTCCATTTTGCGTCCCGAGGCTACAGGATTTGGCGCATTGTATTTCGTCAACCAGATGCTGCAAGACCGTGACATCGACATCACCGGCAAGACTGTCGCTATCTCCGGATTTGGTAATGTGGCATGGGGTGCGGCAACCAAAGCCACCCAGTTGGGTGCCAAAGTCGTTACCATATCAGGCCCTGACGGATATGTCTATGACCCCGAGGGCATCAGCGGAGAGAAGATAGACTACATGCTCGAGCTCCGTTCTTCGGGCGACGATATCGTTGCACCTTACGCCGACAAGTTCAAGAGTGCCACATTCTTTGCCGGCAAGAAACCTTGGGAGCAGAAGGTGGACATCGCTCTGCCTTGCGCCACCCAAAACGAACTGAACGGCACTGATGCTCAGCAGCTCATAGCCAACGGCACACAATGTATCGCAGAAGTTTCCAACATGGGTTGCACCGAGGATGCCGCCAAGTTGTTTGTTGACAACAAGTGCCTCTTTGCCCCCGGCAAGGTTGTCAACGCCGGAGGTGTCTCCACCAGCGGACTGGAGATGTCTCAGAATGCCATGCATATTTCGTGGTCTGCCGAAGAGGTTGACCAGCGCTTGCATCACATCATGCGCAGCATCCACGAGCAGTGCATCAAGTACGGCTGCGAAGGCGACTATATCAACTATGTCAAAGGTGCCAACATCGCGGGTTTCATGAAAGTTGCCCATGCGATGATGAGTCAAGGACCAATTTAAGTTGTTTTTATATTTTTTCAATGAAGGGTTGTGCGGGATTTCCGCACAGCCCTTTTTTTGTGCCTTAGGGACGGATAAGGAAAGACTATTCCTGACACATCCTGTGGCGTTGCCTCGTAAGATAGCTTGTTTTATCCCCGATGTCTGTTCCGTTCCATCCTTTGGAACATACATTCCATCCTTCGGAACTTACGTTCCATCCCATGGAACCGAGCACATATCGTGGAATGACGGACGCTCGGCACGGCGGTGCAGGGAACCGATTATCCCACGCAGCAAATTATTATTGGCAATAAGTTGTTGGTATCGAAAATAATTCCTATCTTTGCACTGTCACTATAATGAGATTGAGATATGCCAG
>CACXEH010000060.1 GCA_902766625.1 uncultured Bacteroidales bacterium
CAGAAGGGCGTGAACATCGTCCGCCACAAAGACGGCACAGCCAGAAAAGTGCTGGTGAAATAAAACACCTGTCAGCATCCGCAGAGTGCAAGAGAACACCCGATATAAAAAATCTAAGACATTTATTTTATAGTATTGACAAACAGAGCGTGTGACACCCTTAAAGTATGCCACACGCTCTGTTTATCTCACCTTTCATTAGTTTTTATCAACTGAGGCATCTTCCAGATAAGTTGGTGTTCACTGACATTAAATTTTCCGTTCAACCGGATATCAACAGACGATGCGCCTACCATCACATCAAACTCTCCCGGCTCAATAATGCGGTCGTAATTCAAATCGCTCAACGACAAACATTCCGGTAAGATTTTCATTGACACTTCCTTGGTCTCACCTGGTTTCAGATGAAGACGCTCAAAGCCGCACAAACGTTTTTCATATGTTGTAACTGAGCTGACAACATCATGAATATATAGTTGTGCGACCTCATCACCTTCACGATTACCCGTATTGGTCACTTGGAAAGTCACTTGCACAGTATCACCAGCCTTGATGTCACGAGGATAGACAGACAATTTGTCATATGCGAAAGTCGTATAGCTCAGTCCTTCGCCGAAATTCCACAACACGCCGTGCACACGGGTCTGGTTGCCGTTAAGTCCTTTGCCTTTATGGCCGTCATGATTGGCAGCAGGCTTTGAAGGATAATTAAATGGAATCTGTCCGACAGACTTAGGAATGGTGACAGCCAGTTTTCCTCCAGGATTGTACTCACCACTCAGCACCTCATAGACTGCCTGGCCGCAATATGCACCGGGATAAAAAGTCTCAAGAATACCCTTTACATGCGCCTTGGCATAGTTAATAGAGAGCGGACGGCCGTTTATCAATACAAGTACAACCGGCTTGCCTGTCTCACAGACAGCACGCAAAAGATACTCCTGACGACCAGGCAAATCAATACTGGAACGCGAATGACTCTCTCCACATGTACGGTTGTTACCACCAAGCACCAGAATAGCTACATCACTATTTTTTGCCAATGCCACAGCTTCATTGATATCTGCCGTTTCTTCCTGTGTCAAAGGTTCATACAAAACTTCGGACTCAGGCCAGTTTTTATCCACAATGTCACAACCCTTGGCGTATAAAACATTGCAACGGCCTTCAAGATTCGTTCTCAATCCTTGATAAACGGAAATGACATCGGTCTTCTGCGGACCGTAATGGCCTTGTGCAAAAGCAGTTTCTTTAGCATTAGGACCAATTACAGCCACATCTTTCAGCTTTGAAAAATCTAACGGCAAGATGTTATCCTGGTTTTGCAACAAAACCATGCACTCACGGGATGCGCGGAGGGCAACCTCGTTGTTGGCAGCGCAATTCACTTCCTCGTCAGCCTTAGCCAAATCCGTCTGATACGGATGGTCAAACAGCCCGACCATAAATTTAACGCGAAGGACATCACGCACACGATTATTAAGTGTATCGATGCTTAAAAGATTTTTCTGCAAAAGACTCCTCAAAGGAAGTACATAAGTTTCAGGTTCCTCAAAAGTGCAACGGACATTCATGCCGGCATTAATCGTTTTCAGAACACCAGCCTCACGGTCTTCGGAGACGTTGTGCTTCTCGAAAAGGTACTCCACTGCATCACTATCGGACACGACATATCCCTTAAAGCCTAACAGTTTGCGCAATACCTTCATCATCCAAAACTCACTGCCGGCCACAGGGTCACCATCCAAGTCATTATAACAAGCCATAACGCCCAAAAGCCCAGCCCTGCGTATAACCTGATAATAAGGATAAAAATGCAGATTAAACACCTCACGCAATCCCATCTGCGGGTCAGTACGGGAATAACCTTCACGGGCACCTTTGTTGTTACTATATGCCAGATAATGTTTCGCTGTAGAAGCAACATTGTGGTCAGCCTGAATACCCCTGGTCACTTGGGTGCCGAGTTCACCAACTAAATAAGGAGATTCACCGAATGACTCCTCACAACGTCCCCAGCGTTGGTCGCGCATAACATCCAGAACAGGTGCATAAATATTGGTATAACCAAGCAGATAAGCCTCACGGCCAGTAATGCGCCCTACCTGATAAAGCAAATCCCTGTCCCACGTTGCACCAAGGCTAATCTCGTGAGGGAAATCAGTCGCACGGAAGGCCTCGCATCCACGTATACCCTCATTCGTCATATCGGCAGGAATACCCAAACGAGTTTCCTCTATAAACCATTTTTGAAGGTCATTTATTGCACGCGTATGTTTGGAAGCCGGCCAATCCAGACTGCAACCACGTTTCTTGGATTTTTTGTCAGGCTTTTCGTAACCATTGTACATCTCATCAATGGCACCTATGCCGTCCTTCCATAATTTATTCTTCCATTCAGGTGTAGGAATGCTGTCTTTCAACACACGACCATAACCATAAAGCGTAACAAGCTGACAAGTTTTTTCTTCAAGTGTCATCTGACTCAGCAAATCCTCTACACGCTCATCAACCGCAGCCTGAGGATTCTCGTAGACATCCATCCTACCGTTTTTATTAAAATCAATCCAACCCCTGTGATACATCTTATTTCTCCCAGGAGTATACGTCTTGTCATTTACGTTAGATGCGCCCCATGAAGAAAGGGAAAACAGTATTATAATAACAACTAAATAATATTTCATAACTGACAGTTTTTTTACAAACAAATAACTCAATTATCATTAGTATTTATAGGAAATAATTTAACATTTCTCATTTGTTTTTGAATAGCACTTTGGCGCTTCAACATATATGGTGTAGGATGTGCTGAATTAAACTTAAGCGGATTAGGCAACGTCGCAGCAATTAAGGCGCATTGGCTCCGCGTCAGGTCATGAGCTGAAGTATTGAAATGATCTCTCGCCACAGCCTCAACGCCATAAATACCATGTCCCATCTCAATAGAATTCAAATAGACTTCCATAATACGCTGCTTGCTCCAGCACAATTCCACTAATACGGTAAAATACACCTCGAAGCCCTTGCGCACCCAAGAAGACTCCGGCCACAGAAAAACATTTTTTACAGTCTGCTGACTAATAGTGCTGCCACCGCGACGCCGTTTACCCTCAATTTGCTCACCAACAGCATTCTTGATCTCCTTGAAATCAAACCCGTGGTGATCAAGAAAGCGCTGGTCCTCGGAGGCCATAACTGCAACAGGCATATAGCGCGACATTTGGGTTATCGGAACCCAATGATGATGCAAGCGGACAGTCTCTTTATTAGAAACTTGCTGACACAGACGTATAAGCATCAGCGGCGTCAATGGGACTTGAGCAAACCGATAAACAACAACCATAAAAATCGTTGACACGAAAAAGAGTATCAACAACCATTTTATGAATTTCTTTATTAAATGAAATAGAAACATTAAAATAAAAAAGTCCAGTTAATCCATCTATCGTGACTAATTGGACTTTATTTTTTGGGTAATTAATATTATATCAATTCAATGTACCAGCCTCAGCTGCTTTAATCATTTCTGCACTGGCATACATGTAAACCTCAACACGACGATTCTGAGCACGTCCTTCCTTTGTTGCATTGGTTGCCACAGGTTGAGAAGAGCCCTGACCTTCAATAGACTTAAACTTGGTATTAGATATGCCACAAGACTCCAAATAGCCAGAAACGCTCTTAGCACGTGCCAGAGAAAGGGGAACATTAATGGCATCCGTTCCTGTACTATCAGTATGTCCATATATAGCAACGTCTATATCAGGATATTGCTTCAGGACACCAGCAAACTTAACCAGAGAATTCTTGGCAGCATCACTTAAGTCTGACTTGTTTGTCTTAAATAAAATTCCTGAATCAAAAGTCACTTTAACAGCTGAAAGACCATTATTGTCAGTTACTTCCTCAACAGTAGCTTCCTGAACGGCTGCGGCTGCGGCTGCCTTAGCCTTATCCATTTTCTTACCAATAAGTACACCAGCGCCTGTACCGACTGCGGTACCGATAGCGGCACCGACTGCCGTATTACCAGCTACCTTACCAATAATACTACCTAACAACGCACCACCGCCAGCGCCAATCAAACCGCCTTTAGTGGCATTATTCATACTTCCACATGCTGTAAATAACAGAATCATGCCACACAGGGCACAAACAATAACTTTATTCGCTTTCATTTTTCTCATATGTTTTAATCTAATTTGTGCAAAAGTAGAATTTTTATATTAAATTATGGTTAATTATCAAACAAAAAATCATATCGTCGGCAAGATTTTCGTATTTTTGCAGAAATAAGTATATAATATGGCAAAAGAACTTAAGAACCTTACTAAAAGAAGCGAAAATTACTCTAAATGGTACAATGAATTAGTCAGCAAGGCAGATCTTGCGGAACAAGCAGACGTAAGAGGCTGTATGACCATCAAGCCTTATGGCTATTCCATTTGGGAAAAGATACAACACGAATTAGATTCCAAATTCAAAGAAACCGGTGTACAAAATGCCTATTTCCCTCTGCTAATACCCAAAAACTTTTTCGGTCGTGAGGCAGAACACGTGGAGGGCTTTGCTAAAGAATGCGCAGTGGTCACTCACTATCGTCTGAAAGTTGACGAGGAGACAAACAACATAATAGTAGACCCTGAAGCACGCTTGGAAGAAGAGTACATTATCCGCCCGACAAGTGAGACAATCATTTGGAATACATATAAAAATTGGATTCACTCATACAGAGACTTACCCGTACTCTGCAACCAATGGTGTAACGTAATGCGTTGGGAAATGCGTACCAGACTATTTCTCCGCACATCAGAATTTCTGTGGCAAGAAGGGCATACAGCTCATGCCACCAGAGAAGAAGCTGAAGAACGTGCTAAGATGATGTTGAAAGTATATGCCGATTTCGTAGAAAGCTTTATGGCAATACCAGTCGTACAAGGTGTCAAAAGCGAAACAGAACGTTTTGCCGGCGCATTAGACACATACACGATTGAAGCTATGATGCAAGACGGAAAAGCATTACAAAGTGGTACTAGCCATTTCTTAGGACAAAACTTCGGTAAAGCCTTTGATGTGCAATTTATAGATCAGAACAACGAGCTACAATATGCATGGGCAACCTCTTGGGGAGTATCCACGCGACTGATGGGTGCACTAATTATGACTCACTCCGATGACAATGGCCTAGTGTTGCCTCCAAAACTTGCTCCAATACAGGTTGTCATTGTTCCCATCTACAAGACAAACGAAGAACTGAACACCATACGGGAAAAAGTATATCCAATTATCTCTGAACTGAAAAATCTGGGCATTACCGTAAAACTTGACGATGACGATAAACGCCGTCCTGGTTTTAAGTTTGCTGATTATGAATTGAAAGGCGTTCCTGTACGTATGGTTCTCGGAGCACGTGACATCCAGAATAACACTGTTGAGATTATGCGCCGTGACACATTGGAAAAAGAAACATTACCCATTGAGAATATAGCCAATGTATTAAAGGCTCTATTGGACGATATACAGACCAACTGCTATACTAAAGCAAAGAATTTCCGTGACGCACACATCTACGAGTGTACCGACTATGAAGATTTTAAGAAAAGAATTACAGAAGGCGGATTTTTCTTGTGCCCATGGGACGGCACTGCCGAGACTGAGGCAAAGATAAAAGATGATACTCAAGCAACTATACGTTGCATACCTTTCAATGTCAATCAGGAAAATCTAGGCGTTGATATGGTCAGTGGCAAACCCGCAAAATATAGAGCTTTAATTGCAAGAGCCTATTAAAGACATGAAAGTTGCTGTCATAAAATACAATGCTGGTAATATATACTCTGTTGTCCACGGTCTAAATAGGCTGGGCATAGAACCGAACGTGACAGACAGTATTGAAGAAATACAATACTCAGACTGCGTCATATTCCCAGGACAAGGCGAAGCCTCAAAAACGATGAACTATCTGACATCACACAAACTAGACACCGTTATTAAAGGATTGAAGCAACCTGTGTTGGGAATATGCATTGGCATGCAACTCATGTGTTCACATAGTGAAGAAGGAAATACCACATGTTTGGACATTTTTGACATACCCGTAAAACGTTTTATCCCGCCCAAACGCAGTTTTAAGATTCCGCATATGGGATGGGATACGCTGAATGAAATGGAATCGCCTCTTTTCGCAAACATCAAAGAGAACAGCTACGTTTATTTCATACACAGTTATTACGTTCCTGTCAACAAATACACCATAGCGCAGAATGATTATATTCTGCCATTCAGTGCCGCCCTACATAAAGATAATTTTTATGCAACGCAATTCCATCCTGAAAAGAGTGGAAAAATAGGAGAACACATATTGCAAAACTTTTTAGACATCGCTAAGGAACAATGCTGAATCCCATACCTGCCATAGATATTATTGAGGGGAAGTGTGTACGACTTACCCAAGGTAAATATGACTCAAGGACAGTTTATAGTGTCTCTCCACTTGATATGGCCAAAAAAATCGAAGACTTGGGATTTCACAGATTGCATTTAGTTGATCTGGACGGAGCAAAGTCAAATCATGTTGTAAATATTGACATTCTGCAACAGATAACAGCACATACACATTTAAGTGTAGACTTCGGGGGAGGAATTAAACAAGACAAAGATATACAGCTGGTTTTTGATTCAGGTGCCGACTACGCCACTATCGGTAGTTTGGCAGTAACTTCTCCAGACACATTTGAACAATGGATAAGCAGATATCGTCCTGAACGCATCATCCTCGGCGCAGATGTCAAAGACGGATATGTCAGCATAAACGGATGGAAAGAGAGCAGTCACATAAGTTTGTTTAAACTGCTCGACAGATATATACCTTTAGGTATAACTAAAGTCTTATGCACGGATATTGATAAAGATGGTATGCTTAACGGCACCTCTATTGATTTGTATAAAAGCATCATTGCCAGATATCCTCAATGCCAGTTGATAGCCAGCGGAGGTGTCAGTTGCATGCAGCACCTTCATGACTTAAACGATGCAGGTATTCCTTACGTTGTTTTCGGCAAGGCAATATATGAAGGCCTGATTAACCTTACTGATGTTGCAAAGCACTTTCTCCAACCTTCAGAAATTACACAACAATGAGTTTGGCAAAAAGAATTATACCTTGTCTCGATGTCAAAGATGGACAAACGGTAAAGGGAACAAACTTTATCAATCTACGGCAAGCTGGTGACCCTGTTGAATTAGGGAAAAAATACAGCGACGATAATGCCGATGAACTCGTGTTTCTGGACATTACGGCAACACACGAAAAAAGAAAAACTTTTACCGATATGGTAAGACGGGTTGCAGCAAAAGTATCTATCCCTTTTACTGTAGGTGGCGGCATCAACGAACTAAAAGATGTTGACATCATGCTTAATGCCGGTGCCGATAAAGTCAGCATCAATTCTGCTTCTGTCAGAAATCCACAACTCATTGACGAGATAGCATTACACTTTGGATCGCAAGTTTGTGTAGTGGCAATAGATGCGAAACTAGAGGATGACGGCATTTGGTATTGCTATCTAAACGGCGGAAGGATAAAGACAGAACGCAAACTCTTTGAGTGGGCTAAAGAAGTTTCTGACAGAGGTGCAGGAGAAATATTGTTTACAAGCATGAATCACGATGGAGTCAAACACGGATATGCAAACGACGCACTGAAAAAACTTTCCACGACGCTTCCTATACCGATTATCGCATCAGGCGGTGCAGGCTGTATGCAAGACTTCAAAGACACATTTACTCTCGGAGAAAGTGACGCTGCACTTGCTGCAAGTGTCTTCCATTATAATGAAATTAAAATTCCCGAATTAAAACAATATCTCAAAAACGAAGGTATAAACGTTAGAATTTGACAAATCATGAATATAGATTTTAGCAAGATGAACGGACTCGTACCGGCAATCATACAAGACATTGACACCAAGAATGTACTCATGCTTGGTTTTATGAACAAGGAAGCTTTCGACAAGACTCTTGAAACTAAAAAGGTCACATTCTACAGCCGTACAAGAAAATGTCTATGGACAAAAGGAGAAGAAAGTGGGCATTATCTGCATATGGTAGAAATCAAAGAAGATTGCGACAATGATACTTTATTGGTAAAAGTCCATCCTGAAGGCCCCACATGCCATAAGGGAACAGACACTTGTTGGGGCGAAGCAAACAGTTACAACCCACTCCTGTTTCTATCAGAGCTCCAAGACTTCATTGAAAAAAGACACGAAGAAATGCCCGAAGGCTCATATACAACATCTTTATTCAAAGATGGGTTAAACAGGATGGCACAAAAGGTCGGGGAAGAGGCACTGGAAACAGTGATTGAAGCTGTAAACGGAACTAACGACCGCTTGCTCTATGAAGCATCAGACATGTTCTACCATTTAATCGTTCTTTTGACTGCAAAAGGATTAAGAATTGAAGATATTGCAAAAGAACTGGTTGTGCGCCACAAGCCAGGATGGGTGAAACATTAACAACTCTAATATACAATCATAATGATTATTGACTATAATAAGGTTAATATCTTTCAGGAAGACTGCACAATATTAAAAGATGTTGATTTTCATGCTGAGGAAAATGAGTTCATCTTTCTTACAGGTGTCGTCGGTTCCGGAAAATCTACATTTCTGAAGAGCCTGTATGCCGCAACACACCTCGAAGGAAACAAGGCCGAAGTTTTAGGAATAGACTTGCTGACACTTAAGCCACAGAAGACTCCACTTTTAAGAAGACAGCTCGGCATTATCTTCCAAGATTTTCAACTTCTCTCCGACCGAACTGTATATGCTAATTTGGAATTTGTCCTAAAAGCAACAGGTTGGAAGAAAAAAGAAGACATTGAAAAGAAAATCCAAGATGTATTAGAAGCCGTACAATTAACACACAAAATCGGCAATTACCCACATGAACTCTCTGGCGGCGAGCAACAACGCATCTCCATTGCAAGAGCTATTCTCAATACGCCAAAACTGATTATCGCCGACGAACCGACAGGAAATCTTGACCCTGCAGCCAGTCAGCAGATTGTTGAGATTCTAAATAATATTCGCCAGCACGGCACTACAGTCATTATGTCCACGCACAACAGAGCATTAATTGACCTCGTACAAGACGCTCAGCAATATGTTTGCGAAAATCAAAACTTAACAAAACAATAACGCCGTAGTATGGAATTAAAAAAATATACTGAACAGTTTGAACGTTTGGAGACACCCTTTTATTTCTATGATATAGATCTGCTGAAGAAAACTTTCGCAGAAGCCAAACTTCATGTACAGACAATTCAAAATTCCATGCTGCATCTCGCAATGAAAGCAAACTATAATGAAACGATTCTCAGATACGCCCAGCAAGCCGGATTTGGTATTGATGCTGTCAGTGGCGGTGAAATACTAAGAGCAGACCAATTAGGCTTTTCACATAATAAAATCGTATTTGCGGGAGTAGGCAAGACAGACAAAGAGATACTTATTGCCCTTGACCGCGATATTCTATGCTTCAATGTCGAGAGTATTGATGAGATTGATGTCATCAATAATCTGGCTGGCAAGAGAGGAAAAAATGCCTCGCTTGCAATAAGGATTAATCCAAACATTGACCCTCACACACATAAGAACATTACAACCGGACTGAAGGAAAATAAATTCGGCATCGAACTTGAAGACTTGATACCAACTATTCTGAAAGTACAAAATCTACCAAATGTAAACTATTATGGTTTGCACTTTCATATAGGTTCACAAATCATGGAATACAGTTGTTTTGTTTCACTTTGCCATAAAATCAATGAAATACAAGACACTCTCGAATCTTTAGGGATACACACACACAGTATTAATATTGGCGGCGGACTTGGAGTTGATTATGAATCACCTCAAGAACATCCCATACCAGATTTCAAAGGCTATTTCAATATTTTCAAAAACAATCTTAAACTGCGTCCCGGACAAACGTTTCACTGTGAACTCGGACGGGCACTGACAGCACAATATGGTGCATTAATCTCACGCGTGATTTTTGTCAAAAAGGCAAGAACAAAACAATTTGCCATTCTTGATGCCGGCTTTACCGATTTAATCAGGCCCTCTCTTTATCAAGCACACCACAAGGCAATCAATCTTACTTCAAACAAGCCACAAGAGACTTATGACATCGTCGGCCCTATTTGCGAAACGACAGACACATTCGAGGAAAACGCCACACTGCCCCAGACTCAACGCGGAGACTTGGTGGCTCTTTTGTCTGCAGGTGCATATGGGCACGTAATGGCATCACAATACAATTATAGAGAACTCATTAAAGAAATCACTTCAGAACAATTAAAAAAATCATAATCATGAAAAAAACATTTATATTTTGTTTAATCACTTTATTCACTGTTTCTGCTATCGGTATTCAGGGTAGAAAGAAGAAAGACATTACGGAGTCAAATACCCCGTCCACAAAATTCCACATAAACTACAGGTACTGGGATAAACAAGTTATTAACAATTGCGGTTTTAAGGGTTTCCCTGAAAACTCTTTTATCGGTCTTGAAGAAGCTGTCATGCAAGGATTTCAGACTGTTAAATGTGATGTAGCTTTCTCAAAAGACGATGTTCCAATTCTTTCCCATTCTCCCAGACTTGAGAGAAGTACATACAAAACTGGACTTACCACCGATTATACCATACGGGAACTCATAGATTTTGACTTCGGCATCAAAACTCACGAAAAGTTCAGAGGTACCCATGTCACAACCTTGAATCAAATTCTGATGCTTTGCAGAAGAAACAACGTCATGCTTGAAATTGACTGTTCCGATAAGGAACGTTTCCCAAATTCCAGATATCAATGTTTATACAATTATGTCAAAAAAAATGGTATGCTGGAATCTACTATTTTCTGTGATAATGCAGAAAATCTTGAGACACTTTTGGATATAGACCCTAATGTGATTATTTCCATCCATAAATGCATCAATAAAAAAGATATTGATACAGCTTTGGAAGTCGCGAAAAGGGCACAGGCCGCAGACTTTTCCATACGGAAATCTATGGTATCACAAACACTTATTGATTATATCCACGAGAAAGGATTTCCTATAAAAGTATGGAACGTTGACGATCTTAATGACTTAAAGAATTTTGTTAAAATGGGCGTCGACCGCATTGTATCCAAAGAATACGGTCCAAAATTTAATTACAGAATTGTAGAGATGGAACTAGAAGACTAAAAAACCTTATGAAAATATACACAGCAACAGAAATCAAGCAGGTTGAGTCCCATGCCTTCGAGCATGAGCCTATACAGCCTATTGACCTCATGGAACGTGCGGCAAGTACCATCTGTGAAGAGATTAAATCCAAATGGGGCACAGAGACGTCCATTAAAGTTTTTGCCGGCTCACACAACAATGGAGGTGATGCTCTTGCTGTAAGCCGTATGCTTGCGCAATGTGGCTACAATCTGGAAGTCTTCCTATTCAACACTAATGGACATCTGACGCCGGAATGTGAAATCAACCGAGACAGATTAGTAGCCACATGTCCCCAGGTTACCTTTCACGAAATATCAACAAAAATTGATTTGCCCAAAATTACAAAAGACGATCTCATCATTGACGGACTTTTCGGTGTCGGGCTAAACGGTTCAATCAATGGCAGCTATACGTTACTGATAAAATTTTTGAACAACAGTGAAGGTACAATTATCTCTATAGACATTCCTTCAGGAATGCATTGTGAGGACAATTCGCAAACACTGTCTCATCAAATTGTACACGCTGATTACACCTTTTCCCTACACGCTGTAAAGCCTGCCTTCTTATTGGCAGACTGCCAGCAGTACATCGGTAAATGCAAAATCCTTGACATCGGTTTGGAGAACAACACTCATCCGGACATTGAAACCCGTTACACTCTTGATGAGGAAGACGAGATGCGTGAACTCATCAAACCACGCAACCCTTTCGGCAACAAAGGTACATTTGGTCACGGATTGCTCATCGCCGGCTCATACGGTATGGCTGGTGCCGCAATTATTGCAGCTCAGGCAACATTGAAAAGTGGCATCGGCAAGCTGACCATCCATACGCCTGCCGCCAACAACACTATCTTGCAGACATCCGTTCCCCAAGCAGTCATCCACCACGATGAAGACAATTACGTCTTTACGACCGCAGAATACGGTGAGGAATACCAGGCTGTAGCTATCGGCCCGGGCATCGGTCAGAAGAAAGAAACAGCCGTAGCTCTTATGGAGCAGATTACACATACCTTGAAACCGCTTGTCATTGATGCCGACGGATTGAATATTTTGTCCAATCATAAAGGCTGGATGCAGCAACTTCCAAAGAACAGTATCCTCACGCCCCACCCTAAGGAACTAAGTCGCTTGTTTGGAGAGACGACCTCTGACTACGGTATGCTATGCATCGCGAGAGAAGAGGCACAACGGCTGCAGATATTTATTATTTGCAAGAATCATTATACAGCTATCTGCTGCCCCGACGGCCACATATATTTCAACACAACAGGTAATTCCGGTATGGCGACAGCCGGAACGGGAGATGCGCTGACAGGCATTCTCTTATCGCTTCTCTCACAAGGCTATACCGCCAGAGACGCATGCAGGCTGGGATGTTATATTCACGGACTGGCTGGCGACATCGCTGCAGAGAAGCTGACGGAAGAAGGTATGACCGTCATGGATTTGATCAACGAGATTCCGTCTGCAATAAAGGAACTCAAGAACTCCGCATATCTCTATGCTAACACCAAACATTAATATTCTCAAAAAGACATTTATATGGACCTCAGAAAATTGTTATTAAGCACACTCGTTACTGGAGTAATGACAACATCGTTTGCCCAAACGGTAGTTTTGCCATATGTACCAGGCACAACAACAGAAGGTGTAACATATTATCTTCCCAAGACAGCCTTCAATGTTACTGTTACAGCGACATGCACTACACTATACCCGGGTGAGCTGAACGCTTATGCCGGACGATATTTGAAACTCAATAATGTCACGAAGGAAGTTACCCACACCTGGACAATCAAAGATATCAGCATCACCCCCTATGGTATCGCAGATACATCGAAGGTCTATTCTATTCCTTTGAAAAAAGCGACTATCGCACCGTTGGTAAGTCTGACTAAGCAGGGGACTATTCTTTCCATCAATGCAACGGCCGAGGAAGAGAGCATCGTCCTTGACCCGAAGATACATAAAGTAGAGAATAACAAGCTCAACTCAAAGGATTATATGTCTCAAGAGATTCTCTATGCCGGCAGTATAAGCAAGATGGCTGAACTGACAGCCAACGAAATCTATGACATCCGTGAAAGCCGAAGTGACCTGACCAAAGGTGAGGCAGACAATATGCCCAAGGACGGTGAACAACTCAAACTGATGATTCAGCAACTCAATTTGCAGGAAGAAGCCCTCTTGCAGTTGTTTAAGGGTTCGGAAGAAATCGAGACAAGAAGTTTCACTTTTTCCTTCTGCCCTGAGAAGAACCTGAAAAAAGAAATTCTCTTCCGTTTCTCAACAGAGAAAGGTGTCGTTGAGAAAGATGACCTTGCAGGTGAGCCGATATACATCGACCTGACTGACTTAAAAACCATTCCGGCCGAGAAGATTGACCCCAAAAAGAAAAAAACAGATGAGCAAGCTGTAAGGTACAATGTCGCATCAGACACTAATATCAAGATATATTCACGCACAAATAAATATCTTGACTTTAACGCTCCCGTGGCCCAGTTCGGCCGTGTTGAGGTCCTCAGCAATGAGTTATTCAATAAGCGCACCTCCACTCAGGTGTTCTTTAATCAAACGACAGGGACGCTGAGTCGGGTCGTTGAAGACAACACAAATAAGTAACAGCCGCATGCTCTTGTCATAAAGAGTCATGCTGTCCGAGAAATATCATTTTCATCCAGCCCTGCCTCAGTTATCTGTGACAGGGCTGATTTTTTTATCGCGTAGAAAGATTTCTTTTATCCTCGATATTGATGTTCACTATACGAGGTAACTGCGGTTTATTTGTCCTCGTAACCTTTTTTCCATATACGGCTTTTCTTGTCGGTCTATCGGTTACAGAAGTTTTTTAGCTATCCACGCACACGCTTCAGCATCGGCCAGCGCGTTATGATGGTTCACCAGATTAAATCCGCAGGCTTCAGCTACAGTATGAAGCTGATGATTCATCAAACGGGGCAACTTGCGGCGTGCCGCATAAAGCGTGTCATAAAACTCATAATCCGGATAATCCATCTGATATAAGTAAAAAACCGCTTTCAGACAACCCTCGTCAAAGCGTTTATTGTGTGCAATAAGCGGCAGTCCTTCTATCAGCGGCTCTATATGCGACCACACCTCCGGAAATATCGGAGCATCGTCGGTATCAGCTTGTGTAAGCCCATGTACCCGAGTGCACCAATAGTTGTAATAATTGGGCTCGGGTTGAATGAGCGAATAGAATGATTCGGAAAACTCACCGTCGCGCACTGTGACGACACCGACGGAGCATACGGATGTACGTTCCTGATTAGCCGTCTCAAAATCTATCGCCGCAAAATTTTCCATTAATGCCTATGCCAATTTCCTATGCAAATTTAACAAAAGTACGTTAAACAAAAAAGGGACCGGTAATGATACCAGTCCCTAAATAACAAATTATTGGATAAA